>JAAEOR010000589.1 GCA_024222895.1 Hyphomicrobiales bacterium
ATGACACTCGCCGCAGTGCGCCGGGCCACCGACCAGATAGGCGCCGCGGTTGATCACGTCGGTCGCATCCGGATCGGGCACAAACGCCTCGCCGTCCACATAGAGAAGCTGCCAGAGACCAAGACCGCGGCGGAAGCTGAACGGAAAGCCGACGTCGTGATCGGCCACGACGTTGTCGACCGGTGGGAGCGTGTCGAGGAACGCCTTTAGGTCGATGATATCGGTCAGCGTCATGCGCTGATAGGACGTATAGGGAAAGGCCGGATAGAGATGCTTGCCACCCTTGCCGACGCCGAATTTCATGGCATTGACAAAGTCAAGGGTCGACCATGTGCCGATGCCGTTCGTTTCATCCGGTGAGATATTGGGGACGTTGAACGTACCGAACGGCGTCTTCATCGCCAGGCCGCCGCCAAGCTTCAATTGATCGTCGCCGGTCGCACCGGGAGCGGCATGACACGATTCACAGCCGCTGGCCCAGAACATGTACGCGCCGTTTTCGAGATCCGGCGTGTGATCGGGAAGCGCGGACGCCGCCAGACCGCGCGGCGCGGTGAGGAACCAGAAGCCGGCTGCCCCGATTATCGCGAGCACGATAACAATGATGATGAGCCTACGAATCACACCGGCCTCCCGCCGTCCACTTCGACCGGGCATGCGCCCGGCCCCACCGCAAGGTCATGATGACAAGGGCTATCAGACAGGGCAACCGACCGGTGCGACCTTGGTCACACCCTGCTGCTGCCCGGTTTGGGTTTTCTGGACGAGGCGCATAACCTCCTGCGTCGGGAGCGCCTTACCGATGTGCCGGGCACGATAGAAGACAGTCTCCTCTCCGTCATCCTGCGGCTCGACCGCGAGGATCACTACCCACCCACGCAGACGTAAGGTTGAGGTCTATTCACTTCGCGTTCTGCTCCTCGACGGAGCAGTATTTCATCATCACCTGGTCAGCGCGACGGACCTGAAACGCCATAGGCCTCGGAAAGTTGACATCGATCCTGCGATCAAGTCGCAGGATGACGAAGGAGAAAAGACCGAGGCCGAGCGACCGCACCCTTGGGCCAACCGTACGCCGCAAATGGCCGTCACGGGAAGCTCGGTCAAACGGCACGGGCGGCAGCCCGACGGCAGCTTCATGCTTCGGCGTAGGCCTTCAGACCGTCGAGACAGCCCTCCCATCCCAGACCATGGGTTCTCAATGTCTCGGGGTCGCGGATGCGCTCGTGGCGCACCACGACTTCGGTCGCTGAGCCTCGCGAATCGAACCGTACCGTACCGTGACCCGTTCGTATGGCGCCACGTTGCCCATGCTCCACGAGTAAACAAGCCGGTGCGGCAGCTCAATGGTCTCAAACTGGTCTCAAACCTGCCTTCGATCCAATGGACCTGCCCATCCGGCATATAGTTGGCAAGGCGATAGAGGCCGCCAACGCGAAGATCGACCTCCGCTGCCGAACAATCGACACCGGCCGGGCCCCACCAGGACATCAAATGCTTCGGTTTCGTCCAGGCAGCGAACAGGCGGTCGGGACTGGCCTTGATCACCCTGCGGACCACCAAAACGGCTTCGGTGTTCCCCGGCTCTCCCACCTCGATCGTCATTTGCCTTCGCTCTCTTCGTCGGACACCTGATCGCCGACATAGGCGGCGAGGCTCTCGAGGCGATCCTGCCAGAACGCTCTGGTTCCCGCGAGCCATCCCTCGACTTCGTCGAGGGGCGCACCACCGAACGAGCAGCGGTGGACGCGGCCGGCCACCGTTCGATCCACCAGTCCGGCGCGTTCTAGAACACGAAGATGTTTCGAGACAGCCGGAAGGGACATGGCAAAAGGCTCGGCAAGATCGGTCACCCGAGCCGGCCCTTTCGCGAGTCGTCGCAAAAGGGACCGCCGCGTCCGATCCGCCAGCGCGTGAAAAACCTGATCGAGTCGATCGTCGGACGATTGAGCCCCGGCCTGTCTTGCCGCTTCCATCCTGGATCTCTTGCTATTCATTAAACCGAATGGTTTAATATTCTATCGTGATATTCCGGATAACGAAAGGGCTGACCCAAATGACCGGACCGATCCATCAGGAGGTCGTTTTCGACGCGCCGCCGAAGCGCATCTATGAAGCACTCATGGATTCGGCGCAGCACGCCGAGTTCACGGCCAACGGCGACGCCGAAATAAGCCGCGAAGCAGGCGGTGCGTTCAGCACCCACGGTGGCGAGATCGTCGGCCGCAACATCGAACTGGTCCCAGACCACCGCATCGTTCAGGCGTGGCGCGTGAAGAACTGGCCGGAGGGGATGCACACGGTCATCCGGTTCGAGTTGAACGATGAGGGCGGCAAGACCCGCCTCGTCTTCGATCAGTGGGGCGCGCCCGAGGATCAGGCAGAGCATCTCGCCGCCGGCTGGAAGGCGCGGTACTGGAAACCGCTGGAGCGGTATCTAGGCTGAGACCAAGACTGCCGAAACATCTTCGGATCACCAGCAACCCTGCGGACGTGATTTCGCACGAACAGACAGGGACAAGTGGGCCGTCATCCTCGCGCCCCGACGCGAGGATCAGGTGACACCGGCACGTCGTCATCGTTTTGCGTTTCCCCGAACGATCCTCCAATCAAGTTCACTGCTGTCCGGTCTGGATTCTCTGGAGTGCGAATCGCGGCGCGTCCTCTTCGTTCAGAGCGCATTGACGATGTTTCGGACACAAAAAACGCTGCCCACATCGTCATCCCACGGCTTGACCGTGGGATGACGACTCACTTGCGCAAAGGCTGGGCCGAGGTGTTCCTGGCTCGCTTCTTGTTGAGCGCGATCTGCCGTCGCCGCGTCGGTCATTGTGTGGTGTGGAAAACGCCATACGTCACAGCAGGTTAGGACTGATCCTGTGATCCTGCGGTCAAGCCGCAGGATCACGCGGAGGGGAGACGAAGGTCGAACGACCGGGACTTCGGGCGACACGTCTTCAAAGGAAAGCCACACCCCCCCCAACTTACGACGACTGAAACGTGAACCGGACGCCGGTGAACAAAGTTGGAGGATGACGATGGAGTAAGCGACACCGACGCCGCAACGCCTCATCCACAGCTCTGTTGGACGGCAAAGTGCAGACACGTTCCTGAAGGCGCGCGTGATCCTCCGCTCTTTCCCGGCGGAAAAGTGCAAACACTTTTCCTGAAAACGCTTTAACCTCGCGGCCATGAGTCTGAGCAGCGAAGAAACCGAGCGCTATGCCCGCCATATCGTTCTCGCCGACGTCGGCGGTCCAGGTCAGGCCAGGCTGAAGGACGCCCGTGTTCTGGTTGTCGGCGCGGGCGGCCTCGGTGCTCCTGTGCTCCAGTATCTCGCGGCGGCGGGGGTCGGCACGATCGGCATAGTCGATGACGACACGGTGGCGCTCGCCAATCTTCAACGTCAGGTCATTCACGATTCCGCGGCGGTCGGCGAAGCCAAGACAAAGAGCGCGGCCCGGGCTCTCGGACGGATCAACCCCCATGTTGCTGTCGAGACCCATCCCTTTCGCCTGACCGGGGAAAATGCCACCGGACTGATCGGCCGCTATGATGTCGTCGCCGACGGCTCCGACAACTTCTCGACCCGGTACACCGTCTCCGACCATTGCTTTTTCGCCGAAAAGCCCCTGGTGACGGCAGCCGTGGGTCAGTTCGACGGATCAATCACGACGCTGAAGCCATGGCTCAGAGATGCAGACAATGCGCTCAATCCGACCTATCGCTGCCTGTTCCCGCAGGCACCACCGGACGATCTGCTGCCAACCTGCGCCCAAGCCGGCATTCTCGGCGCACTTACTGGCGTCGTCGGGTCGATCCAGGCTCTCGAAATCATCAAGGAAATCGTTGGTTTCGGCACTGACCTGGTTGGCCGACTGTTGCTCTACGACGCGCGCGCCGCACGCTTCGAGACAATCCGCTACGCCTGGAACCAGGGTAATCCTCTGACCGGAAGCAAGCCGCCGCCAGCCTGACCCCGACACGCATCGGCAAACCCCGGTCACTCAGCGCCGGGATGGCGACGCCAGCCACCGGGGCCACGACGATCCGTCAGCCGGTGCGGGAGAAAGGCAAGGCGGCGGCGCAATTCGTCCTCGGTCGGCGCCCGAACCAACCGCCGGTCCACCAGGTCCTTCCCGTCGAGCTAGTGCCAAGAGCCTCCACCGGGTCACCGCCTTAGGCGAGCGGCGCGCCTGCGACGTTAGGTCGGAATCCAGGCAACAATTCCGGCCGAAACCAAAACCAGCACAAAGAGCAATGCCTGGATTGGCGGCCGCCAGGCGTGATCCTGGTAGAAGGCTTCGCCGGCGGTCCACCGGCCGCTCCTGGCGCGTCTCGTCCGGCTCACGCAAAACAGTCGGACGCTGTGTGAATCCATCACAACTCTCCTCATGATTGGGAGCCGGCGGCCGGACATGCCGCGCACCGGAGCCTGCACCTCTTGCGGTCGTCTCCCGTCATATAGGAAGCGAATTCGACGGCCGCCGCCTGTGTTGAGAGGTCTTTAACCACGTTCACGCAATACTCCCTCCGATGTCTGGCGTTCAGTTCGGGGTGGATTTTGATGTCAAGTTGGCGCGGAGCGGTTCTCGGTAGGACATGGCGGGGGGCACTCACCTTCTCGGCGGTGACGGCGCTGGGCTTTCTGAGCTGGCCGATGGCTGGATCAAATGCTGCTCCGGCCGAGGCAGCCGGAGCGAGCCCCGGCGTCGAAATCGGTCCCAGCGGACTACCAGTACCCCGATTCGTCAGCCTGAAATCAAGCCGGGTCAATGTGCGGGTCGGCCCCGGCGAGAGTTACGGGATCGCCTGGGTGTTCGTGAAACCCGGGCTTCCGATTGAAGTGGTCCAGGAATACGACAATTGGCGGCGTATTCGCGACGCCGACGGTGCCATGGGTTGGGTGTTCCAGAGCCTCTTGTCTGGCAAGCGCACCGCCGTGGTCGCCCCATGGGCGGGCAAGGAACCGCGCCCGATCAGGACCAAGGCAAAGCCCGACGCCGCAATCTCGGCCTATCTTGAACCCGGCGTCATGGGAAAAGTCGATAGGTGCCAAGAGGGCTGGTGCCGGATATCGGGAAGCAAGTTCTCGGGCTGGATCGATCGAGAGCAGCTCTGGGGTGTTTATCCCGACGAAGATATCGACTGAAGAGGCGTTGTCTCAGTCGCTGATGCGCCGCAGCCTGACGACGACATCGACCCGGGTTATCTCGTAGCCCGGCGGGGCGCTCGGGACATCGTCGACACCCATCTGACCGGGTGGGATGTCGACGACCTCAGCGCTGTCTTCAATGAAGAAATGGTGATGATCATCGGTATTGGTGTCGAAATAGGTCTTGGAACCGTCGACGACCACCTCGCGCAACAGACCGACCTCGGTGAATTGATGGAGGGTGTTGTAAACCGTCGCCAGTGAGACCGGAACCAGGCGTCCGTGGGCTTCCTCATGCAACCCCTCAGCCGAGATGTGGCGGTTTCCCTTACCAAACAGAATCTCGGCAAGCGCGACGCGCTGTCGGGTCGGGCGAAGGCCGGACCCCCTCAACGCCGCCCGGATATGCGAGCCTTTGGCTCCACATTCAGAGCCGGATTGTGTCTTTTGCATCATCATCTTCCATCGGCCGCACGGCTAAAGGCCGCCGGATTCTTCGACCGACCGGACTATATGTGGGGCGCCCGACCAGCGCAATGAGGCGAAATGTCTGTCGTGCTTGGGCCGCATTTTCACACATAATCGCTGGCATCCGGTGTGTTCCGGGCGACACGGACGGCGGTGTTTGCCATCGTGACGCAATAGCCGCGGTTGCGCGAGATGACCTGCCGACCGATATTGTGGCAGCGAAAGCAGTTAAGTGCTAGGAAAGCGACGAAAGCTGGTCGCCAGAAGAGAGAACCAGCAACGTGGGAAATCGGCCGGCGAAAGCCTCAGCGACAGAGTTGGACATGCTCGACAGGATGGAAACCCGCGCAGACGCCTTCAACTATGAGGATCTGCTCGCATGCGGACGCGGCGAATTGTTTGGCAAGGGAAATGCACAGCTCCCCTTGCCACCGATGCTGATGTTCGACCGGATCACCCGGGTCAGCGAGGACGGGGGCGAACATGGTCGGGGAGAGATCATCGCCGAACTCGACGTCAGGCCCGATCTCTGGTTCTTTCCTTGCCACTTCCGCGGCGACCCGGTGATGCCGGGCTGTCTTGGCCTGGACGCCTTGTGGCAGATGCTCGGTTTCTTTCTCGGCTGGCTCGGCCTCCAAGGTCGTGGTCGTGCTCTTTCGATCGGGGAGATGAAGATTTCCGGCATGATCCTGCCCACCGCCAAGATGGTCCAATATGGCGTCGATCTGAAACGGGTCTTCCGGTCGAAGCTGGTTCTCGGGATTGGCGACGGCTGGCTGAAGGCTGACGGCGAACTGGTCTGCAGAGCCAACGACCTGCGGGTCGGCCTGATCAAGAGCGACGCGGAAACGGCGACCGGCTAAGCCGGGCTGCTGTCGACCGATACCGAGCGCACTGCGCACGCTACGAGGTAAGTAAGATGAAGCGGGTCGTTGTGACGGGCATGGGCATCGTGTCCTCGATCGGCAACAATACACAGGAGGTGCTTGCGTCACTCAGGGACGGACGCTCCGGTATTGTGACCGCCGAGCCCTATGCGGAACTCGGCTTTCGTTCCCGGGTCCACGGCGCCCCCGATCTCGATGCCGCGACGATGATCGATCGACGGGCCATGCGATTTCTGGGCGGCGGCAGTGCCTGGAACCACGTCGCGATGGATCAGGCTATTCGCGACGCCGGCCTTGACGACGACGAAATCTCCAACGACCGGACCGGCATCATCATGGGATCCGGCGGGCCATCCACGCGGGCGATCGTCGACGCTGCCGATGCGACGCGAACGAAAGGCCCCAAGCGGGTGGGACCTTTTGCGGTACCAAAGGCGATGTCGTCGACCGCATCGGCAACGCTTGCGACCTGGTTCAAGATCAGGGGCGTCAATTATTCGATCTCCTCGGCGTGCGCGACGTCGAACCATTGTATCGGCAACGCCTGTGAGATCATCCAGCTTGGCAAGCAGGACATCGTCTTTGCCGGCGGTTCCGAGGAACTCGACTGGACCCTGTCGGTATTGTTTGACGCGATGGGCGCCCTGTCCAGCGACTACAATGATCAGCCCGCGGTCGCGTCGCGTCCCTATGACAAAAACCGCGACGGGTTTGTGATCGCCGGTGGCGCGGGCGTTCTCGTCCTGGAAGAACTGGAGCACGCCAAAGCCAGAGGTGCCCGTATCTATGGCGAAGTCGTCGGCTACGGTGCAACCTCCGACGGATACGACATGGTTCAGCCGTCAAGCGAGGGTGCGGCTCGCTGCATGCGGATGACGCTTGCCCAGCTCGGCGATCGAAAAATCGACTACGTGAATCCGCACGCGACATCCACCCAGATAGGCGACATATCCGAGATCAACGCGTTGAGAGCGGTATTCGGTGAAAATTGCCCGCCAGTTTCGGCCACCAAAGCGCTGACCGGCCACTCGCTCGGCGCAACCGGGGTCCAGGAAGCTATCTACTGCCTGTTGATGATGAACAACGGTTTCATCGCTGCGTCGGCGCATATCGACGAGTTGGATCCTGAGTTTTCCGACATGCCGATCGTTCGAAAGCGAATAGACGATCAGGAATTGAACACCGTGTTGTCGAACTCGTTCGGGTTCGGCGGCACCAACGCCACGATCGCACTTGGGCGCTACGCGGGCTGAGCGAAAACGAAAACAGGGCGGGGGAAAACGAGAATGACAGCCGGCTTGATGAACGGCAAGCGAGGCTTGGTCATGGGCGTTGCCAATGACCATTCCATCGCCTGGGGGATCGCGCGGCGCCTCGCCGATGCTGGTGCTAAGCTTGCGTTTTCCTACCAGCCGCCAACGATGGACAAACGGGTAAAGCCACTCGCCGAGTCGGTCGGATCCGACTTCGTCATGCCGTGTGATGTCGGTATGGAATGCGACGCCGACGATCCCGCCTCGGTTGACTCCATGTTCGCCGAGATCGGAAGGCGTTGGGGATCGCTGGATTTTGTCGTCCATGCCATCGCCTTCTCGGACAAGACCGAGTTGCGCGGCCGCTATGCCGACACGACCCGCGCAAACTTCGAACAGACGATGGTGATTTCCTGCTTTTCGTTCACCGAGATCGCCAGGCGCGCTGCCGCCCTGATGCCGAACGGTGGCGCGATGATCACACTCACCTATGGCGGGTCGACACGGGTGATGCCGAACTACAACGTGATGGGCGTGGCCAAAGCCGCCCTCGAGGCGTCGGTACGTTACCTCGCGGTCGATTTTGGCCGAGAAGGGATTCGCGTCAATGCGATCTCGGCGGGCCCGGTCCGAACCCTCGCCGGCGCCGGAATCTCAGACGCCCGCTTGATGTTCAACTATCAACGCAGCAGCGCACCGCTATCCAGGTCCGTCCAACTCGACGAGATTGGCAACACCGCGTTGTATCTGCTTTCGGACCTATCGTCCGCGGTAACCGGCGAAATCCACTTTGTCGATTCGGGCTACAATATTGTTTCGATGCCGAGGATCGACGATCTCAAAACGATCGAACTCCCGGACTCCAACGGCAGTGGCACCAAGGTACCGAACGACCGTCAGCAGGCGGCCGAGTAATACCAAGGGTGTATAAGTCCCGATAGCGGCACGCAAACCGGCCGTTTGCCGGCGTGGCCGCTGCTCAGCCCCGGTGGGGAGGCTCGTCCGGCGTGTCGATCGGTACCTGATCGTCATTCACAGGCGCGACCGTTGGTTTGGTCGATGCCGATGCCTTGGCCACGCCGACCATGGCCGGGCGAAGCACGCGCTCGCCGATGACATAGCCGGTCTGCATCACGTCTGCGACATGGCCGGGCGCTATATCGGCGGACTCGACCTCATACATCGCCTGATGGAGCTCCGGGTTGAATTTCTCACCTTTGGCATCAATGGGCTTGACGCCAAACTTGGCGAGCGACTGTTCGAAGCCTCGTTCGGTGACCTGGACGCCTTCGATCAACGCCGTCAGGACCTTGTCACCGCCCTCCCGCATTTCAGCCGGAACCGCGTCGATCGCTCGCTTGAGGTTGTCCGAAACAGTCAGCATGTCGCGAGCGAAGGACGCGACTGCGTATCGACGCGAGTCGGCCACTTCGCGTTCCGTTCGCTTGCGCAGATTCTCCATCTCGGCCAGTGTTCGCACCAGCCGGTCCTTGAGGTCGGCGACCTCGCCGGCAAGCGCCTCAACCGATCGCTCCTCGGTGGTCTCGGGAGGCGCGGTCTCGGGCGCCGCCTCGGGCGCCGGTTCCGGCTTCATCTCCTGGTTCTCGGGCATTGGCTCTCTCAATGATCTAACGGTGCACAATCACCGCCGGATATCAGGCCTGTGACGGTATAAATCAAGGATCACGGCCTTTCGCACCGCAGCGACGGCTCAAGCTTCGCTGAGGTAACCCCCTTTGCGAAGCGATTCAACAACCCGGTCGGCAAGTTCACCGACGTCGGCGTTTGTCGTATCGAGATGAAGGTCAGGCTTCAGCGGTACCTCGTAGGGGGAATCGATCCCGGTGAAGTGCTGTATTTCGCCGGCGCGGGCTTTTTTGTAGAGACCCTTCGGATCGCGGTCCTCGACCACCGCCAGCGGTGCATCGACGAACACTTCAAGGAATTCACCCTCCTCAACCATCTCGCGGGCCATTCGCCGCTCCGACCGGAACGGCGAAATGAACGATACGAGCACGATCAGGCCCGCATCAATGAACAGCTTCGCGGTCTCGGCGACACGACGGATATTCTCCACCCGGTCAACGTCGGTGAAACCAAGATCCCTGTTCAACCCGTGACGGATATTGTCGCCGTCGAGGATGTGAGTATGACGCCCCATCAGGTGGAGCTTCGATTCGACCATGTTGGCGATGGTCGACTTGCCGGCGCCGGACAGGCCGGTGAACCAAAGGATGCAGGGTTTCTGGCCCTTGAGTGCCGCCCGCGCGTCGCGGTTCACGTCCAGCGCCTGCCAATGAATGTTGGTGGCGCGCCGCAGACCGAAACGGACCATGCCCGCGGCCACGGTCGCGTTGGTGAACCGATCGATCAGTATGAATGAGCCGGTCGTCTTGTTGTCGTCATAGAGGTCGAAGGCGATCGGTTCGGACAGCGACAGGTTGATCAGGCCGATGTCGTTCAACCCCAGCGTCTTGGCCGCCAGTGGCTTGAAGCTCTCGATATCGACGCGATGCTTCAGTTCGCTGACAGCGGCACCGACCGTACGGGTCCCCGACTTGAGCAGGTAGGGCCGGCCGGGGAGCAGCTCCTCGTCACTCATCCAAATGACATGGGCGGCAAGTTGATCGGACACATCCGGCCGATGTCCGGGTGCCACCAGGATATCGCCGCGACTTGCGTCGATCTCCATGTCGAGAGTCAACGTGACAGCGGCGCCGGCCGGGGCGGTTTCCAGGTCGCCGTCGAGGGTGACGACCTTGTCGATTTTGGCAGCCTGTCCTGTCCGGGCAACGACGACCGGGTCGCCGGGATGGATGCTGCCGGCAGCGACCGTACCCGTGTAGCCGCGGAAGGCTTGGCTCGGCCGATTGACCCATTGGACCGGGAACCGGAACGGCCGCGACCCGGAATCGTCTTCCACGGCGACTGTTTCGAGATGCTCCAGGAGCGTCGGGCCACCATACCAGGGCGTCTTGGCGCTCTTGTCGATGACGTTGTCACCGAACCGCGCCGACATCGGGATGGTGACTACGCTTCGAAAATCAAACTGGACGGCAAACTCGGCGAACGCGTTCCGGATATCCACAAATCGCTCTTCGTCGTAGTCGATCAGATCGATCTTGTTGATCGCCAGAACGACATCGCGAATGCCGAGGAGCGAAACGATGTAGGCATGTCGGCGGGTCTGGATGAGAATGCCAGCCCGCGCATCCACCAGAAGCACGGCTAGATCGGAATTCGAGGCTCCGGTTGCCATGTTGCGGGTGTACTGCTCATGCCCGGGGGTGTCGGCAACGATGAAGCGGCGCCGATCGGTGGCAAAGTAGCGATAGGCGACGTCGATGGTGATGCCCTGTTCGCGTTCGGCCACAAGCCCGTCGACCAGGAGCGCAAAATCGATATCCTCTCCGGTCGTGCCGAACTTGGCCGAGTCGGCCTGCAAGGTTGCCAGCTGATCCTCGAACAAACGCTTCGAGTCGAAAAGCAATCGGCCGATCAGCGTCGATTTACCGTCGTCGACGCTACCGCAGGTGAGGAAGCGGAGCATGCCCTTGCTCTCGCTGTCCGCAACAAAAGCTGCAAACGCCTCGTTGTCTTCAACCCCATGGGCCATCAGAAGTAACCCTCACGTTTCTTCATTTCCATCGCGCCGACTTCGTCATGGTCGATGAGCCGACCTTGCCGTTCCGATGTCCGGGCGATGAACATCTCACCGACGATCGAAGCCAGCGTCGTTGCATTTGAGTCGATTGCCGCGGTCAGCGGATAACATCCGAGGGTCCGGAAGCGGACCATTCGCATCTCCGGCTTTTCGTCCGGTTGAAGCACCATGCGCTCGTCGTCGACCATGATCAATTGGTCGGAGCGCGTAACAACCGGCCGCTCGGCAGCAAAGTAGAGTGGAACGATCTCGATATTCTCCGACAGGATGTACTGCCAGATATCGAGCTCCGTCCAGTTGGACAACGGAAAGACCCGGATGGATTCGCCTGGCTTCACCCGGGTGTTGAATAGCGACCACAATTCAGGCCGCTGGTTCTTGGGGTCCCAGGCGTGGCTGGCCGAGCGGAAGGAAAAGACGCGCTCCTTGGCCCGAGCCTTCTCCTCATCCCGTCGAGCGCCGCCGAAGGCGGCATCATATCTGCCGAGATTGAGCGCTTCCTTCAATGCTTCGGTCTTCATGACCTGGGTGTAAAGCGACGAGCCGTGATCGAACGGGTTTACCCCCCTTGCGACACCATCCTGATTGGTGTGCACGATCAATTTGAGATCGTATTTACGCGTCATCTCGTCGCGGAAAGCTATCATCTCCCGGAATTTCCACGTCGTGTCGACATGAAGAAGCGGGAAAGGCGGCGGCGCCGGATAGAAGGCCTTGCGCGCCAGATGCAACATGACCGACGAATCCTTGCCGATCGAATAGAGCATCACCGGTCGCTCGAAATTGGCGACGACCTCGCGCATGATGAAAATCGCCTCGGCCTCGAGGCGTTGCAGATGTGGAAGTGGTTGGTTCATGGGTTATCCCCTCAAGCGGGCGGACACTACTCAGTGGCGAGCCGCATCTCAAGCATTCCAGCGTCCCGTTTCGCGCAGGTCAGGCCTGCCGCTATCGCGTCTTTCTATCGGAAATTGGAACGGTTTTGCGGCGGCGTCGGGCTCAGGACTTCAGCTCCATCCCACCAGCGGCGATAAACCATTCGTTGCGAAAGGCTGCTTTTCCGTCAGCGTCAGTCGGTCCATAGGGAAACGGCGTACCATCCAGCGCGACCACCTTGCCGCCAGCAGCCCGCAAGACCGCGTCGCCGGCGGCCGTGTCCCACTGCATCGTCGTGCCCATGCGTGGATAGAGATCCGCCTTGCCTTCCGCCACCAGGCAAAACTTCATCGAGGATCCAGCGGAAACCAGATCCCCCAATGGGTATTGGGCGATATAGACGTCGGTCTCGGGCGTCCGATGCGACTTGCTGGCGACAACGTCGACCTTGTCGCCAGCGGCGCAACCGCGAACAGCAATCGGCCGCCGGTCGACAACCGTGTCGCCGTCAACCCGCCCCATCCAGGCGCCCTCGGCGGTTCCCACATGAACCGTGCCGACCGCCGGGGTGTGGACGATGCCCATCACCGGCTGCCCGTTACGGACCAGGGCGATATTGACGGTGAAGTCGCTTCCCCCGCCGATGAACTCTTTCGTTCCATCCAACGGATCGACAAGAAAGAAGTCGCCACTGACATCGGGAAGATGCCCCGCCTCGGCCGATTCCTCGGCGATAACCGGGACGGTGGGCGCTACCTCCGCCAGGCTGGCCAGAATGATGACCTCGGCCGCGTGATCGGCCTCGGTCACCGGCGATGAATCCGATTTCTGCTCAACCGCGATTGTTCGCGCGCGCACATCGAGAATGGCGCGGCCCGCGGCAAGGGCTGCCGGTATCAGGGCTTCGGCCAGTTGGGCGTCGGAGGGAAGGGCTCGAATATCGCTCACGCGGCCTTTAGTAACGGATCGCGTCCACCGAGCAAGTCCGCAGGCGCGCCAGATTGTCCCAGGCGGCGCCAAATAAGGCGAAAAAAATCGAGCTGGCTCAGGCCGCGAGGTCGGCGACCACGGCGTCGAGGACGAAAAATCCCTCGCGCGTCGCCCGGAGCCGGCCTCCTTCGGTGTGTTCCACCATGCCGTGCGCAACGAGATCGGTCAGCTGTTCAGGGTCGAGCTCCCGTCCCGAAATTGCCTGGTAGCGGGCGAGGTCGATCCCCTCGGCGAGCCGGAGCCCCATCAGCAGCATTTCGTCGCCTTCTTCCTCTTGTGTGAGCAGTTCATCGACGATC
>JAAEOR010000590.1 GCA_024222895.1 Hyphomicrobiales bacterium
TACCTGGACCGCCAACGCGGTCGCCAACAACGCCACATACGCGATCACCGGCCTGATCGAGGATACGTCGATCGACGACTACCGCATCTATCTCCACGTCGCCAACGTTCCGGTCGTCAGCGTCAACGCCGATTCCGACATCGCCGACATGGGTGCCTTTCTCGAGGCGATGAAAGGCGGCGAGATCCCGACCGTGGCTACCGCCGGTGTCAACTCGTCCGGCGGCATGGCCCTGGCCGCGCTGAAGGAATCCGGTGGAGGCGACGGCCGCATGATCGCCTATGACGGCGGAGCGCCGGCAGCACTGGCCGCGGCTGGTGGTGAAGCTCTGGCGACAACGCAACTCGCCTCTGAGCAGGCCGAGCTGATCAAGGCCGGCAAGCTCCGTCCGCTCGCCGCCCTTTCCGATAAGCCACTGGAAATCGAAGGCATCGATCCGATTCCGCCGATCACCAACTGGCTGCCCGACATGAATGTCTCGGCCGACTATTTCGGTATCCTCATCCCGGCCGGTGCACCGGACGAGGTCTATGCGACCATGGACAAGATCTGGGAAGAGAAGGTGATGAACTCCGAGGCGTTCAAGACCTATGCGCGCGAGCGTGGGGCCTTTTTTGATCCGTCCTTCGGCGATGCGGCGCTCGAAAAAGCAATGCCAGTAATCATCACCGAGGCGTGCGCCCGGGTGGCTCGCGACGAAGCGGTGGTCGATCCGAGCAAGTACGGAATCGACTGCAAAACGATGGCGGCCGAATAAGGTCGTCTTACTTCGGACGCGGGCGTCTAGTGGAGCGTATTTGACATTTGAGTCCCGCTGGTTGCAAGGCTCTTGCTCAAATGTCAAATACAAAAACTCCACTAGGATCAAATAGGTACCTGGTGGTCCTGTGGTCCTGATGACTCCGGCATTTGCTCGGGTGTGTGCTGCAAGAGGGTAGCAAATGTCGGAGTCGGACCACTGGTGTCCGCGGTCCAGAGGATGATTTCATGAACGAACGTGGCATGGCCCGCGCCGATCTTTTCACCGGCGCGGTTTTGTTCGCGGTTTCAGTTGCCGTCGTCGTCGGCGCGTGGAACATGGATCGTCTCGAAGCCCGGCGCATCCACCCCTTGAGTGCTCCCGGATTTACACCGGGCCTGCTTGGGCTGGCCCTCGCTGTCACCAGTCTTATCCTGGTGATCCAGGCCTTGCGGCGGGGCGGCGCCACCGGCTGGAGCGAGATCCTCGTCGGCGAATGGCGGTCGGCCGCGGGAGCCCGGCTGTTCGGCGCCCTCGCCCTTTGCCTGCTCTATGCGATCGTCCTGATCGGCACCTTGCCCTATTGGCTGGCCACTGCGATTTTCGTCACCGCCTTCGTTGCCGTCTTTGAGTGGAATGAAGCCGCGCCGCGCTGGCAGGCGCTGGTTTGGGCCGTCGGCATCGGCGTCGGGGTTGGCGTCGTGGTCAGTTACGTTTTCAGCGAGCTGTTTCTTGTCCGGCTTCCATAGGCAGCGACGATGAGTGGTCTGACCCTGTTTTTTGAGGCGGTTTGGTCGCTGATATCAATTCAGACGCTGTTCGATGCCGCCTGGGCGACGCTGCTCGGCATTGCCGTCGGCTCGCTCCCGGGACTGACGGCA
>JAAEOR010000591.1 GCA_024222895.1 Hyphomicrobiales bacterium
AGCTTCATCGGATTGGGCGTAGCCCATTTCACGCCGATCACCGCAGGCAACGCGCAGAGAGCGGCGATCGCGGGAATTCCGATCGTGTCGTTCCGGATATAGAGAATGAGCGGAAGCCCCCCGCCCGACTCCGAAATCCGCATGACGTAGTCGATCAGGCCACGCGGCGCGACGAAGGGGTCCGGCGGCTGGTGGATCATCAGCGCCGCGGCGCCGGCGGAGGCCGACGCAGCCGCCAGATGGCAGGCATCCTCGATGCCGCGACCGACGCCGGCGACCATCGGTACGCGGCCGGCGATATGGCCGGCGGATGCCTCCACCATAGCGGTCGCTTCATCGGTCGTGAGCGCGTAGAACTCGCCGGTATTGCCGTTGGCGGTCAGGATGCCGACACCGGCGCCGATCGCGCGGTCGACGATCGGTTTCTGACGCTCGGCAGCGATGTCGCCGTCCGCACCAAACGGTGTGACAAGAATACCGGAAATACCGGTCAGGGCGGTCTGCAGGTCTTTGCTCAAGGATGTTCTCCCGTCATGTGGACGCACGCTTCGTTGCGGTCAGCTCTCCTGGATGGGAGCGGCGGTGAACTGGCCGCCGTGATAGCGAGAGTCAGGGGAGTCCGGATCAGGTTTGCCGAATTCGGCATCGAGCCGGGCGCGATGGGTCTCGGCATTGTCCCGCGGATGCCATCCCAGATAGGAGACGGCATCGTTGTCCCACCAGGCCGAATCGTTGGCCGAGACGCCATAAATGATCGGACAGCCGAGAACCGGTACGCGGAAAATGCACTCGATCAGCCGGACGAAGTCGTCATAGCTCATCCAGCTCGATAACATCCGATGGTTTTTAGGCTGCGGAAAGCACGAGCCGATGCGCACGCATGCGGTCTCGATCCCGAACTTGTCATGATACATCGAAGCCAGCGCTTCGCCGAACACCTTGGAGACGCCATAGAGACTGTCGGGCCGCGTCGTCGCGGCGGCGTCGATGCGTTCGTTCTGACGATAGAATCCGATGGCGTGGTTCGAACTGGCGTAGACGATGCGAGGACGGCCATGCTTGCGCGCTGCATCGTAGAGATTGAACATGCCGTCGATGTTGGCGTTGCGAATGACCTCCCAATTGCTTTCGGTCGCCTGGCCACCCATGTGAACGATGCCGTCACAACCGTCCACCAGCGCCTCGACGGCGGCACGATCCGCCAGATCGCATCTGACGATTTCCTCGTGTTCGGCCGCCTCGCCCATGTCGCTTCGGCTGGAAAGCCGGATCGTTTCGGCAAGGTGGGTCAGACTCTGGCGGCAAATGGATCCCAGGCCTCCGTTGGCACCGGTGATGAGCAGTCTTTTCATTGATTGGCCCTCATGAAGTCGCGCGGATGTTTGGTCAGGGTCGGGACAAGATGTGTATTGCCCCAGATCAGCAGCGTGCGTTTGGCGTGTTACGGGTATCCATAAGACCCATCCGGTCGAACCGGAAGCTTACGCTGCCAATGGACGTAACGGTCGGTTTTCAGATAGTCCTCGTCGATTTCGACGCCCCAGCCTGGGCGGTCGGGTCTGAGCTCGAGATATCCGTCGGAGGGAAGGTAAGGATCGATGATGTAAGCGGCCTTGTCCTCGCTGCTCTGCATGCCGTCGCTGTGATAGGCAGCGCCCATGGGCAGGCGGTATTCGAGGATCTTGAAGTTTGGCTGCGCCGCGCAGAAGTGGAGGTTGATGGCGGTCGCCAGTGGGCCCATCGGGTTGTGCGGCGCGACAGTGACATAATGCGCCTCCGCAATTGCCGCGATCTTGCGCATCTCAAG
>JAAEOR010000592.1 GCA_024222895.1 Hyphomicrobiales bacterium
GTGGGTGGTGACCCTTGGCGACCTGATGATCTCTTTCGGGATCGTCATCCTGTTCCTGGAAATTCTGAAGTCGGGGCGGCCATCGACCGCGACGATCACCAACCACATCGCGTCGACCGTTGTCCTGATCGTCTACATCATTGAATTCATCGTGGTCGACTTCTGTGCAAACTCGGTCTTCTTCATCCTCACTCTGATCGCATTGTTCGACGTTGTCGCAGGCTTCTCGATCACAATTCGCACGGCCTCGCGCGACGTTACCTTCGGCCCCGGCTACGACGCCGGGCCGTAATCGGCAGGACGCCGCGCTACTTGTTCTTTGAGAGCTTGTCGAGCCGCTCCTGAACCTCGTCAAGCTGACGTCGCAGCGCAGTGATGTCGGTGTTCTCGGTGGGGTCTTCTTCCGCCTTCGGGGTCGTAGCCTCGCCGCCCGGTTCGTGACCCGGGCCGAACGGCAGGAACATGCGCATGGCCTGCTCGAACATCTCGGTATTGCGCCGGACTTGATCCTGCATGACGTCAAGCGGACCGGAGCCGAATGCGTCCGCCATCTGGCTGCGCATCTTCTCCTGTTCGCGGACCAGCGAGTCGATGGAAAAGTCGAGATAGGTCGGGACCAGGTTCTGGATCGAGTCGCCGTAGAAGCGGATCAGCTGCCGCAGGAAGGTGACCGGCAGCAGATTCTGGCCCTTGCTCTCCTGCTCGAAGATGATCTGGGTCAGGACCGAGCGGGTGATGTCTTCGCCGGACTTGGCATCGTAAACGACGAAGTCGTCGCCGGCCTTGACCATTTCGGCAAGGTCCTCGAGCGTGACATAGGTGGAGGTGCCGGTGTTGTAGAGCCGCCGATTGGCGTATTTCTTGATCGTTGTAGGCTCTTTTTCCGCTTCCATCTGTCCGACGCTGTCTAATGCCGCCACATTGCTGCCAACCCGGTACGGGACCAACCAGCGATCCCGTCGTACTGTCGGACTCGACGATAGAAGCTTTTTTGCAGCGCCGCCAATTATTTGTGCGGTGCCATATCGGCTGGATTGACAGCGCGCTCGGCGGCGCGTTGTAGTCAGCGGGGAAAAAGCCGGCCATCAGGGCGCGGGCATCACAGAGTTTGGAGAGACCGGAAAATGGCGACTAGTGATATCGTAATTGCGGGCGCGGCGCGCACCGCTGTTGGTGCTTTCAATGGCGCATTTGCCAATACGCCGGCCCATCAGCTCGGCGCTGCCGCTGTCAAGGCCGCGCTCGAGCGTTCCGGCGTAGAGCCCGAATCCGTCGACGAGGTGATCCTGGGCCAGATTCTCACGGCCGGAGAGGGCCAGAACCCGGCGCGGCAGGCCGCGATCGCGGCCGGACTGCCGAATGAAACGACGGCCTGGGGATTGAACCAGTTGTGTGGCTCGGGGCTTCGTGCGGTTGCCATCGGCCTGCAGCAGATCGTCGCGGGCGATGCAGAGATCATCGTCGCCGGTGGGCAGGAATCGATGTCGATGGCACCGCATTGCGCCCATCTTCGCTCCGGCGTCAAGATGGGCGACTTTTCGATGGTCGACACGATGATCAAGGATGGCCTGTGGGACGCCTTCAATGGCTACCACATGGGCAACACGGCCGAGAATGTCGCGCGAGAGTTTCAGATCACGCGCGACGAGCAGGATAATTTTGCGGTTGCCTCCCAGAACAAGGCGGAGGCCGCCCACGGGGCTGGCCGGTTTGGCGACGAAATTGTTCCCTTTGTCGTCAAGACCCGCAAGTCCGAGATCGTGGTCGATAAGGATGAGCATCCTCGTGCCGGAACGACGCTGGAATCAGTGGCCAAACTTCGCCCCGCCTTCGCGAAGGACGGTACCGTAACTGCCGGCAACGCTTCGGGTATCAACGACGGCGCCGCCGCGGTCGTGGTGATGAGCGCGGCGACGGCTGCAGAACGGGGCGTGGAGCCGGTGGCGCGGATCGTCTCCTGGGCGACGGCCGGTGTGGATCCGGCGCTGATGGGCACGGGCCCCATTCCGTCTTCGCGCAAGGCGCTCGACAAGGCGGGCTGGAAGATCGAGGACCTCGATCTGATCGAGGCCAACGAGGCGTTCGCGGCCCAAGCCTGCGCGGTCAACAAGGACCTTGGCTGGAACACCGATATCGTCAACGTCAACGGGGGCGCCATCGCGCTCGGCCACCCGATCGGTGCATCCGGCGCCCGGGTACTGGTGACGCTCCTCCATGAGATGGCGCGGCGGGATGCCAAGCGCGGCCTTGCCACCCTTTGCATCGGTGGCGGCATGGGTGTCGCCATGTGCGTCGAACGGTAACCAGCGAACAGCAACTCAATATAATCAGGGGAGGATTACCATGGCCGTGGCCATTGTTACCGGGGGCACGCGGGGCATCGGCGCCGCCATATCGAAGGCGCTGATCGCCGGGGAAGCGTCGGTGGTTGCCACCTATCACGGCAACGACGAGGCGGCGGAGGCTTTCAAGGCCGACACCGGCGTAACGGTGCGAAAATGGGATGTCGCCGATCCCGAAGCATCGGCGGCCGGCGTGGCCGAAATCGAGTCTTCGATCGGGCCGGTCGACGTGCTGGTCAACAATGCCGGCATCACCCGCGACGGGATGTTTCACAAGATGACCTTCGACCAGTGGTCGGCGGTCCTGCGCACCAACCTCGACTCTATGTTCGCGATGACCCGGCCGGTGATCGGCGGCATGCGCGACCGCGGCCACGGCCGGGTCGTCAACATTTCATCTGTCAACGGCCAGAAGGGCCAGATGGGCCAGGCGAACTATTCGGCGGCAAAGGCAGGGGTGATTGGCTTTACCAAGGCGCTTGCACAGGAAAACGCGCGAAAGGGGGTCACGGTCAACTGCGTCTGCCCGGGTTACATCGAGACCGATATGGTTGCCGCCATGCCGGAAAAGGTGCTGGAAAGCATCGTTGGACAAATCCCGGTTGGCCGGCTCGGTCACGCCGAGGAGATCGGCGCGCTGGTCGCCTACCTGGCGTCCGATGCGGCCGCCTTCATGACGGGGTCTGTACTGTCGATCAACGGCGGGCAATACTTCGCCAACGGTTGACACCGAGGGGTCTTGGTAGAAAGGCCGCCGCGGCGTTCCCTTGAAGTCCGCGTCCGGGGGGTGCGACGATCCTGTCGTTATCATGCCTTTCATCAGATTCGTCATTCGGGATTGTTCGCCCCCCGGACGTCCCCGGCGGCTGACCTCGCGGCTTTGCCGTGAGTGATCTTGGTCTTGCCAGCATCTCCTGGCTGCAGGACAATATCTTCCTGTTCGCGGCCTGCTTTTCTATTGCGATTGCGGGCGCTGCGGCGGTGGTTGCCAAGGCCACTGCCATGTTCGAATTGTCCCCGTCGGGGTATGGCCTCGCAGGGGACGATGCCGCGCCAACGAGCCTCCGCGCGATTCCTCATTGGCACAAACTCCTACTGGCCATACTGGCGGGCGCCGCGATCGTCGGCTGGTTGGTGCTGTCGGTATCCTGGGAGGCGTTTACCTACTGGGACAACCACATTTTCTTTCGCCCGCTTCGCGGCGAGCCGCAATTCACGCCGCCGCCGATCTTCCCTGAAAGCGGTCGGTTCTATCCGCTCGGACATCAGGAGTTCGAGTGGCTCGCGCTGGTCGACGGTTCCGGCGTCTTCTACCGAGTGTTCTTCTGTTTTCAGCTGGTAACAGTTTGCATCTGTTCGGTACTATTGGTTCGGACCAAGCTGTATCTGTCCCTGTTGATGATGGTAGCGATTGTCCTGACCCCGGGAATCGTGACGACGTTTATCCAGCTGATCTACCCGGAGCGCAATATCATTTTTTTGTTGGCGCTATATTTCCTGTTCTTGAAAAGATTTCTCGACAGTGGCGGCGCGGTTTCCGTTTTTGTTTCGACAGCGGCGCTGTCTCTCACGATATTCTATAAAGAAACTGTCTTTGTGGTCATGGTATCGATGGGAGTATTCCTTCTTTCTCCTTTGGTATTTTCAAAGAAACACCCACACGGTAACCGTTTTATTATTGCCGCAGTCCCCCCGTTCCTGGTCAGTATCATCTTTCTTTCTTACTACTATGGCGTCGTCGCTCCGTTGGTCGAATCCGCCTATGGTGATCAACGGGTCCGGCCGCTGACCCAGGTGATCGAGCGAACGATAGGCAAGCCCTGGATCTGGGTCCTGGGCGTTTCGTTGGGCTTGCGGGTCTGGCAGCTGATCCGAACCGGCGGCAGGATTGATCCTTTCTGGGATGGCGTTGCGGCAGCCTCGTGCGCGCTGATCGCAGCATATTTTGCGCTGGGATATGATGCCCCGCACTTCTACGTACCAGCCGCTTACGCGGCCTGGCTGTTCGCCTTCCACATGACACAGACCCTTCGTCCGCGGAAAGTTGGCACCCTGGTTCATGGCGTTTTTGTCGCGTTCATAGCTGTCTCGGTGATTGCCCAGCTCAATGCGACCTGGAACGGTCTGCGAGGGCGGAAAGAGTTCGTGCATTCGAGGGCATCCGCAGCACGATTCGTAGCCGACTATGCCGCGATCAAGGGCCTCGGAACGGCGGAAAGACCGCTCTATGTGCATCCGCTGCCAAGCGTCGTTTTCGGCGGTGGGCTGTTTGGCGGCTTTATCGAGGCCAAGTACGGCCTCAATGTCGTTGTGGCCATTTCGGATGAGACCACGGTCGACGGTGGTCCCTGTATCGAGGGGGCGCCCGTCAGGTGTGTCTTCAGGCCGGCGCCACAACCCGGCGAACTGGTTGTCGCACTCATCCCACGCTTCGCGCGAGATCTCCAGGGTCGGGACGGTCTGAGGCTGCTTTTCGTTACCGAAGATATCGGGTTCTGGCGGAACCGGCACCATGCCAGCGTATTTGCGGCAGAGTAGCTCGCTTCGCCGATCCGCCGATTCGACGTACCGATGAGGCCATTTGTAGCACGACCGTGCCCAGGGGGTTGGCGCAGCGGCCGCCCGTGTCGCTTTCCGTTGCGCCGAGTCCGGGGCGATTTGCCATCGCATTGCGAGGTGTCACTGTAATCATTTCGGTATCGAAATTTATTCTGATCGCGGATCGGATCGAATGCCCATACTTTTTGCGGGCCTCCGTCAGGGTCCGAAGTTTACGTCGCAACGTGGTTGAAAGGTAGTTGAAAGGCTTGGCGTTATTGACCAGGAACGACTGCCGGCATAATCCCGGAGGAATCGAGGGCGCCCCGCCACCCTGTCGACCCTGCCTGCGGAGACAAGCCGACAATGTCAAGTATGCCTCAGCTGAGGCTTGCCTTCGATCACGTCGAAAGGGATGCGATCCGCCCGAACTGCCTTGTTGACCCCAGTTGGCAGGACAGGGCGCTTAAGTCCAAGGAGCGGGCTGCTGGCGGCCCCCGGGTTGTTCGATCGCCCGGCACGCCCCAGGGCCGGCTATGGTTGGCAGAGACGCTGGAACCCGACGAATTCACGAAATGGGTCGAAGTGGGCATCCCTGCCGCGCTGGCGCGAGGCACCGACCCGTGGTTCTACCCCGTCGGCGTCGTTCCTCGAGACTTCAACCGAGAGTTTGCGTTCGCCGACCGAATACCAGCGGAGTCGCTGAAGGCGCTAAAGAATTCCAACGGATATCTCCTGCTTGATCACTCGCAAGAGGCGATGATTCCGCCCGAGAATGGCGGACCATGGTCCACTGCGACTATCATGATCACGTGGTGTCGCGAGCGGGGCCTGGATCCGCGGAAGGTGATCTGGCTCACGCCGAACTTTCATATCGAGCCATTTTTCCCGGATGACAGTATTCGGCCCCTGAGATTCCACTTTAGCCTTGCCAACGTTCCAAGCCTCTATCGCGGGCAGCTTGATGATCCGGAAGCCTGCCCGTCGGCA
>JAAEOR010000593.1 GCA_024222895.1 Hyphomicrobiales bacterium
CGGCATCTCCCAGATCGAGACGATCTTGCCCTCGGGATCCCGCGCGATCGTCCAGACAAAGACGACCGTGCCGGTTTCGTTCTGCGTCAGTCGCTGACTGAGGGCGCATTGCCGGTTATCGGCGACAGCGCGACAGGAAAGAAGCCAGTCGCCGATGTCCCGCGTCTCGGACACCACGGACGGCGGTTCGTCATCGGACTGCCCATAGCTCGGACCCGCTGTCCAGGCGACGAGCGGCAAACAGAACACCACGGTCCCGACACCGGCGGCGTAGCTGAGTGCCTTGCGAACCATCCTGGTATCCCACACTGACAACCGGATGCATGCACTCGAGCGCGGTATCTTCGATGATCGGTGGCCGGTCTGCGCGCGCGAGAAGACCGGCCCCACGCGCGCTTCGCACCGTTACCAGTTGACCCGCACGCCACCCCGACCGGATCCGCCCTCGAGACCGTTGCCCCACTGATAGTGGCCTTTGAGGAAGGCGGAAAAGCCGTTGGTATTCCGCAACTCGACGCCACCGCCAACCTGGTAGCTCGCGCCGGATGTATCATCCTTCACCTTCACGTCACCGGCGCCGGCCGACGACAAGGTCGCGGCATTGTCACCGTCGAACTGGTTCCAGACATTGGCAACCACGAAGGGCTCGACATACGAGCCGTTACCGGTCGCCACAGATGTGCCCGCCCGCAGCCCGAGCCGTCCGAGCAGATTGTCGCCGTCTGCAAAACTGACGGTGTTGCCGAGCAGCTTCATGTCGTCCACGTCGGTGCTCGAGTAGGCGATGGTCGCCAGCGGCTCGACGTACGCGTAGTTCTCACCCTGGAACCGATAACCGGTGTCGATGATTCCGCCGATCGTCGTGGCGCCGGTCTTGCCACGACTGCCGGACGTGCCGAATCCTGTGTTGTGGTCGACATCGACGAAGTCGGCCTTGAGCACCCCGTCAACGAACAGACCGCCATTGAGATAGGTGGCGTAAATGCCCGCCGTTCCGCCGGAGATGCTGGTCCTGGTGTCGGTCTTCTTGAAGTCCGTGTTCGAGGTGATGTAGCCACCCAACGCACCGATCATCAGGTCACCATTGTTCAGCTCGCCGGTACGATCCATCCCGGCAATGAAGCCGGACATGTTCTGATCGTAGTTGCCGTCAAAGGCCGTGCTGACGCCGAATACCTTGGTCCGGTTGGTCTTTTCGCGATCGAAGGAACCGCCAAACGCATTCACCCAGACGCCGGTACGCTGGTCCTCCGACGGCGCCCCTGGCACGATCCGCCGGAGATCGGCAGTGCGGTCATGCCACGTCGCCGCACTTTCGTTCCACAGCGCTTCGAGGCCAGACGTGATCGCCGGAAGCTCGAAGGCACGCTGGTTCGGAACGGTGGCGAGCACCCAGTTTCTGGTGTCCGGCGAACCGGACGGCGTCGCGCCCGGGTTCTTGTCGAGATAGAGGTCGTACTCGAACAAACCGGCATCGATGGGCCCGCCGTCCAGCTCGAAGTCGCCCTTATCGGTTTCACCGGACAGCACCTGAACGACCGGGATTCCCTTCTGGTTGCTCCCGGCAGGAATGTCGCCGAGGTTGTTGACCTTGAGCGCCGTGCCGTCCTTGACCTTGCCACCGATGGTCATGAGGTCGGCAGACGACGAGCCGGGCGACGCAATCGTTGCGTCGACGGCGTAGGTGCTGCCCTTGCCACCATGGAAGTTGCCGGTGATGTTCGTCCGGTCGCCAACGCCGCTGTTGTAATAGGGCGTCGTGATCTTGCCGTAGTCGGACACGTCGTTGACCATGCTGATCAGGCCCTGGCGGTTGTAGAAATTGTCGAGGTGCCCGGCCTTGGTGCCGAATTTCGTCGTCCCGGTGACGTTGATGATACCGCTGTTCATGACCGTCGAGCTACCACCGGCAAAGAAAGCGAACGCCGTCTTGTCGAAGGTATTGATCACCGGGTCCTTGCCATCGGCGGCCTGCAGATTATTGAGGGTCGTATCGCCGGCGGCCGCAAAGACGTTTCGTCCGGAGGTATTCCAGATCCCGCCGGAACCGTAGAGATTCTCGAGCAATACGTCGCCCTCGAGGCTGGCCAGGTTGACCCGTCCGGTCATCTCGCCAAGGTTGACCACGCCGACGTCGAGACCGGCCGTGACCTTCATGATCTTGGCATCCAGAGCACCCGACTCGGCTCCGATCGTTCCCGGCTCATCATTGAAGATCGAGGCGAAACCGTCAGCCTTGACGCGGATCGTCTCGGTGTTGCCGGCACCTTCCCCGCTGAGCTTGCCGGCATTGAAGACATCCACATCATTGTTGCCGCCGACCGCGTCGTCGGAGGTTTTGATGCGAATGGCGTTACCCACCGGCGCGATCACCGAACTGCCTTTGAAAACAGAGGCGATCACGTCGCCGGCTGTGGTCACCGCCTTGACCTTGACGCCATTGCCGCCGGTCGACAGGACGTCGGATTTGCCGTTTGCGCCGACACTGACTTCCGTGTCGCCGGAACCGTCCCGGCGCTTGACGATGATGCCCTGATCAACCGCCGTGACGTCGTCGCCGGTCGCAACCTTGATGTCACCATCGCGGGAGGCCATGAAGACGTCGATCCCGTCATCGCCGGCATTGATCGACCCGCCGTCATGGGTATCGACCTCCGTATCGCCGGTGCCGAAGCGCGAGTAGACCAGCACGCCGTCATCGCCGGTCGCGTCGGCGGAGTAGCCACCGATCGCCCCGGAAATATCCACGTCGGTCGCACCGTCGCCGATGTTGAAGGCCAGGGCGCCGATGAAGTCGGCACTCAGCGGCGCATTGGCATCGATGGTTACATCGCCGCTGCCGAAATTGCCGGCCAGTGCACCAACCCCCAGAGCTTCCGTGGCAGCGTTGACCGTGGTCGTCGCGGCACCGGGGCCGAAGGTCAGCGTCCCCGCCCCAACCAGGGCAGGCGGATCGATCGCAGCATTGACGGTGACCGTCGCGGACCCGCCGAAGGCAACGCCCATGGCGCCGAAATTGCCCTCGGTGGAAATCTTGTCATGGGTTGTGATATCGACGCTGCCGCCGGCCGCCAGTCCGAGCACACCGCCGCTGTAGAGGCCGTCGCCCGCACCGGTGTTGACCGCACCGGAATTGATCGTCACATCGCCGCCGACCGTGAAACCGCCGATGCCGAAGTCCTGGGCATTGACCGTCGAGCCGATACCGGCGATGTCGACATTGCCGCCCGTGGCCACGCCGATGACGCCATCGCCGCCGATCGAGGTCGGATCGTTGGTGACCGTGCGGCCACCCAGATCGATGGTGACATTGCCGCCGGACAGCAGTGATCCGGCGAAGCCGCCGACACCAAAGTCCTTGTTGGCCATCACGTCGCCGGTCAGATCGATGTCGACATTGCCGGTGAGCGCTGTACCGGTGACGCCGTTGCCGAAGTCCGACTTAACGTAGCCCGTGTCGATCCAGACATTGCCCCCCGCCGAGAAGCCGACGACACCGTCACCGACGGACGTCACCGAGCTGCCCGCGCCATCCAGGTCGGCATTGCCGAGGCCGGCAAAGCCGCCCACACCGACACCGTCCCGATTGTCGATCGACTTGCCTTCGAAGGCGATCTCGACACCGCCGCCGGCGAAGCCGCCGACACCAAAGGCGCCGTTGGCTTCGATGGTGTCCATGACGTCGATATCGACATTGCCCAGCAGCGCGGTGGTGATCACGCCGCTGCCGTTCTCGGAGTCGATGAACCCGGAATCGACAAACGCATCGCCCGTGGCGGTGAAGCCATAAATGCCCGTGCGTTCGGAGACGATCGACGAGCCGGTTCCTTCGATATCGATACCGGTACCGGCAAACGCGCCGACTCCGATGCCGCCCGGATTGGTCACCGAACGGTTCTCAAGGTCGATCACAACGGAGCCGCCGGCGAACCCGCCGACGCCAAAGGCGCCGTTGGCCTCGATCGTGTCCATGACATCGATGTCGACATTGCCGAGCAGTGCGGTGGTGATCACGCCGCTGCCGTTCTCGGAGTCGATGAAGCCTGAATCAACAAACGCATCGCCCGTGGCGGTGAAGCCATAGATACCGGTGCGTTCGGAGAAAATCGACGACCCGGTGCCTTCGATATCAAGGCCCGTGCCGGCGAAACCGGCGACCCCGATACCGCCGGGATTGGTCACCGTCTGGTTCTCGAAATCGATATCGACTGTGCCACCGGCAAAACCGCCGATGCCGACAAAGCCGTCGGCGTCGACATCGTCGAAGGCGTCGATGTCGACGTTGCCGATCAATGCACCACCGAGGATGCCACTGCTGTCGGAATCGACGCCGCCCGCGAGGATGTTGGTGTCGCCAAACGCCGTGAAGCCGATGATGCCTGGTCCGTCGGCGGTCACCATGCCGTCCTTTGTGTTGATGTCGATCTGCCCCGCGAGCGTGGCGCCGATGACGCCAATCCCGCCGGCACCGCCGTTGGTGTTATCGACATTCGTGCCGGACAGATGGATGTTCACCGCGCCGCCAAGCGAAAAGCCCGCGACACCGAACAGATCGCCGGCGTCAACGTCCCCAGCGCCCGCATCGGCGATGATATCGACCCTGCCGGTAACACTGGCGCCGATCACGCCGTTTCCGTCCACCGCATTGACGTCGCCATACTCGATGAAAACCGGCCCGCTCGGCCCGAGAGCGGCGGAGATCCCGAGGATGCCGACCGCGCCGGGATCAGTGACGTTCACCTCGCCGCCGGCGTTGTTGATCCGCACGCCGCCGGTGCCGAGGTTCAAACCGAGTAGGCCGATCCCGTCGGCGTTGGTCGTCATGTTTTCGGCGTTGACGGTCGCCTGGAACGGTCCCAAGGTGATCGCGGCCATGCCGATGAAGGGCGAGGCCGTCCCGACCGTGATGCCGGCATCGGCGGTGACGGTTGCCGCACCGCCGGCCGAAAAGGCCACGGCACCCCACAATGCGCCATCGTCGACGTTAACGTCGCCATGCAGGTTCACCAGCGCGTTGCCACCGTCGAAACTGGCGCCGATGACACCACCGCTCGCCAGACCGCTCAAGGCCGGCGGAATCAAGGGGGTCAACGGCCCGTCCGGGCCGGCATCCACTGTACCGGCGTGGATTGTCACATTGCCGCTGGCAAGGCCGATGATGCCCGGGCCGTTCTCGGAATCTGCCGACGACCAGTCATCCGAAGCGCCGATGTCTACCTTGCCGTCAAGGGCGAGGCCGAAGATGGCAGCACCGTCGGTTGTGGTAGCCAAGCCGCCGCGGTAGTCGATATCGCCGCCGGTGGAGACCATGAAGGCGCCACCGCCGGCCCCGAAGAAGCTGCCGCCCGCGATCAGACCGTCATTGTCAACCGTGATGTCGTTGCCGGCGGTCACCGCCATGCCGAACGCACCGCCGGTGATACTCGCACCGGCAGCGTTGTTGACCGTGAGATCGTTGTTGACCGCACCGAAGATGCCGGACCCCAAGCTCTCGATTGAGCCGTCGCCATTGTTGTTGATGACAACGTTGTCTGGCGTGCCGTCGGAATCGCCGAGACTGATACCGGAAACAAGGCCCCCGATCGTATTGCCGTCGTTGTGAATTGTCGCAAGGCCGACACCGTCGCCGATGACGATGCCGCTCCCGCCACCTAAGACATCGGCGTTTACGTTGAGGGTCGCGTTGACGGTATCTACAACCGAGATCCCGAACACGTTCCCAACCACGATATCTTGGTTGGTGTAGTTAACGATGTTACCATCGAAGATCTCGACTGCGATCGGTGCGCCGATAAAAGGTATTGTTATGATGGGATCATTCGATTCGACGGTCATTGTGCCGCCGGCGCTGCCGTCGATGTTGACCTCAATCGCGCCGCCGAAGCTCGCAGCACCGCCACCGGCGTCGTTTCCCGTGCAAGTTACGGTGCCAAGGAAGCTCGAGCAGCTGGTCGCCTGCGCCTCGGTCGTCTGGACGACCGTCAGCCCCAAGATGCCGCCTGCAGCCAACGCCGGCGCCAGCGCAATCGTTGACAAAGCCCGCGTCAGCCAACGCGCGTGAACAGGAAAAATATGCAATTTCGACCCCCGACATTCCACGTCGCAGCGCAAGACACACTGCCGATGGTACAAGCCCACACCAATACCTACCGGAGATTCGGAGATTCGTCCACAGAAAGGCGCGTTTCGGAATGAACCCCGGTTGACGCGTTAAGCTCAATGATATCAATCTGTTATGGTTTTATCTTTTTGCGATCCTGACGATCCTGCGTCACTGTGGCGCGAATATCACAACCGATTAAGAACATTTGTGATTACAGCGACCTGTCGCCGGCCAGCACGAATGCCACCTGCACCTGCACACGCACCTCCCCCGTCAGTTGATCTTTCCATGCGCACGAGCAATGGAGAAGAAATGACGCGCATCCTGATCATCGGCGCAAGCGGCGGCATCGGACTGCAGGCCGTTCGGAGCGCGCTTGCCCGGCGCTACGACGTTCGGGCGTTCTCGCGATCGGCCGACCGGATCGCCATCGATGACCCGCGGCTGGAGACGTCGGCCGGCAACGCCCGTTCTGCCAGCGATGTCAGCGCCGCCCTGGCGGGTGTCGACGTCGTCATTCAGACGCTGGGCGTCGCCGCCGACCCCGGGCGGCTGTTCAAGTCGATCGACCTCTTCTCTACCGCGACCCGGATTCTCCTGCCCGAGATGGAGCGCGCCGGTGTCCGTCGCCTGATCAGCGTCACCGGCTTTGGCGCCGGCGACAGCGCGGCCCATGTCGGCCACCTGCAGAGCATCCCGTTCCGGCTGCTTCTCGGTCGTGCCTATGACGACAAATCGATCCAGGAGCGGCTGATTGTCGACAGCGGCCTCGACTGGACGATTGCGCGTCCGGTGATCCTGACCAATGGCCCGACGACCGACCGCGTCCAGGCTCTGGTTGATCCCGACAGCTGGCACTGGGGACTGATTTCCCGCGCCGACGTCGCCGAGTTCCTGATTGGCCAGGTCGAGGACACGCGATTCATCGGCAAATCGGTGGTTCTGACGACGTAGTCCCTTGTCCCGACAGAGTGATTTCGATCGCTGATCCGCTGTTTCGAATCCCATTGAATGGGGGAAGTCCGGGATGGCAGAAGGAAGGCCGATGGTTGGCGTGTCTCTGCTGATCAACACCATGTACACCTTCCCCGACCGATCGGTCGCAAAGACGTGGATGACCGGAACGAGTCCGGTCATGACGATCTGAGGGTCGTCAACCGGCAGGTGTTCTGCCCCGCGCCGGACCCAACCGGGTAACTCCAGCCCGGCAGCACAAACGCGTCTGCGCGAAATACCACCACCCACGTCATGGCCGGACGGAGTTCCGGCCATCCACGAAAGCGGCCTGAATCGCCATACCACCGTTGCGGCATCAGTCGGACCCGGGTGGCGCAGCATATTGGCCGGTCAGATCGTCCACGACGTCGACCGCGTGGCCGCTTGATCGGGGGATACGAAGCCTTGCCCGGTCCAGCGGGCTCACGCGGCGCTGGTGAGGGTTTCGTTAGACACGGTGGCATGAGCTGATTGATGATTGGCGAAGGACAGGGACGCTTCCTATTGAAGCGATCTCTGGTAGGCTTCTCGGTATGGCAAAGCTCTTTGATGAAGCCGTTGAGGCAGTATCCAGATTGCCCGATTTGGATCGAAGGAACCCTTACCCGCTGTCCCCTGCTGAGCAGAGTGCGATCGCAGAGGGAAGGACCGATATCGCCGCCGCCCGAGTCGCTGAAGAAAAGGAAATCAAAGCAACATTTGATCGCTTGCGCTCCGAAACCCGAGATTAACGGGCGAGACAGCATGCGTATCGCAGTCATCGGCGCCGGTGCGATGGGATCGACCTTCGGCGCGCATTTCGCGAATGCCGGCGAAACGGTCACGCTGTTTGATCGCGACGGCGAGCATGTTGCCGCGATCGCCGATGGCGGTCTGCGATTTGCCACACCGGATAGCGACGCCAGGCTGACGCTCGCGGCTACATCTCGCGAAGACGAAATCGGCCCGGCCGACATGGCCGTGGTCCTGGTCGACAGTGCAGCGACCCGGGATGTTGCCCCGCTCGTCTCGCGGATCCTGGCGGCAGATGGATTTGCGTTCACCCTCCAGAACGGGATCGGCAATGTCGAATCCCTGAGCGAAATCCTCGGATCCGAGCGCGTCATCGGTGGCTGTACCTACAACAGTGCCGCAAAACTCGGGCCGGGGCAGGTCTTGCACTCCAATGTCGGCGAGACCGTCATCGGTGAACTCGACGGTCGAAGCACACCGCGCCTCGAAGCTCTGGCCGATCTCTTCAGCCGCGCGGCCCTGCCGATTGCCGTCAGCGACAATGTCATGGGCCACATCTGGATGAAGTTCGTCCTCAACGCTGCGATCAACCCGGTTTGTGCCATCACCGGACTGCGGCCAGGCGAAGTCGCACGGACGCCGCCGGCGCTGGAGCTGCTTGAGGCTCTTCTGGATGAGATTCTGACCGTGGTCGAAGCCAAAAAGATCAGCCTGCCCGAGGAAGAGCCGCGCCGCGCGGTGCTTGACCATGCGTGGGAGCGCTACAACCGACCGTCCATGCTCCAGCACGTGGAGGCGGGCCGGCAGACCGAAATCGGTTCCCTCAATCGCGCCTTGCTGCGGGAGGCCCGGACCCTCGGAATTCCCTGCCCGGTCAACCGGGCGATTACATTGACGGTTGAAGCGATCGAGGGTCGCGCCGAACGACGCCGCGCCCAGCCGACGGTCGACGAACAGGCGCTGGAAGCCGCTGCGCGGGCTGAACGCCGCCCGTCTTGACGGCGCCGGCGAGACCCGCCGGCGGTGGCTGGCCGACCTGACCCCCCGACACCGACCGGAGAAACTCGATGAGATGGATTTCCGTTTTGGCTGTTTGCCTGCTTTTCTCGCCGGGCAACGCTGGGGACTCGACCGAACCGGAGGCAACCACAATGGCCCTTGACGCCGAGAAGGAACTGTCACGCCGGGCGCTCGCCATGTGGGCCGGCGGCGCCAGCCTCGACACCACGATTTTTGCGCCAGACTACGTCAATCACCAGGAGCCCGCCGCGGACGGCGGCGTTCGCGCCATCGATCTGGCGGCATGGGCTGCCATCGTCGAGGCCAATCATCGAGCGTTTCCCGATCTTTCGGTAGAGTTCCTGTCACAAGTCGCCGAGGGGGACCGGGTGGCGACCCACTGGCGTTTTTCAGCGACCCAGACGGGCGCCTATGAAGGACTGGCGGCAACCGGGAAGACCATCAGCTGGACCGGCATCCAGATCGATCGCTTTGCCAATGGCCGGATCGCCGAGAGCTGGGTGGTGTGGGACAAATACAGCCAGTTCGAAGCGCTCGGCCTCGTCAAATAGGCGCGGCGTCAAAGCCGCGCGATCACGCTCCACGATCGATTTCGTCTCCGTTCGGTAACGGGTAAGGCTGACGGTGCGGTTGCCGGCCACCGCCGGCTGTTAGGATTCCGTGGCCGGTATCGACAATGATATCAACCAGTTGAACCGCTTCAACGCCATTCCACGCTTGCTTCCAAGCCCTTCCTTCAATATCATTATCGATAATGATATTGATGAGACATTGAGATGGCAGTCGTTGACTTCTCCATTTCCGGCAACAGACCGAGCCGCGCCGGCCGGAGCGACGAGATTCGCCAGGTGCTCAAACGGGCCATCATGCTCGGTGAGCTTCCCCCCGGTGCTCCGCTGTTGGAACTTGAGATCGCCGCTCGTTTCGCATGCAGCCAGGGGTCCGTTCGGGAAGCATTGCTGGCGCTGCAGGAAGAAGGCCTTGTCAACCGGCTGCCCCATCGCGGCACGCGGGTGTCCGATTGCACGGAGGCGGAGGCGCAGGAGATGTTCCGTCTCCGCCACGGCATCGAGACGCGCGGGATAGCCAAGGCGTTCGCGCGGCTTGACGCCGGACTGCTCAACGCACTCAAGGCACTGATCCGGGAGATGGAGCAAGCTGCCGTCGATGACGACGAGAACCGGCTCGCCGACCTCGACCGCCAGTTCCACCGGCGCTTGTTTGCCGCCGCGGAACTTCCGGCGCTGGATCCGATTCTTCATCGCTGCCTCGTCCATAATCAACGCTTCAAGATCACCCAGAGCGTCGGTGTCCGTGACCTGCGCCGGACCGCCAACCGGCATTGGACCATCATCGACGCGATCGAGTCCGGCGATGCCGACGCCGCAACCGCTGCAGTGGGGCGACACGTCGCGACGATCGTCGATCTTGGGCCTGACCTGTTTCCGCGCAACGACAGCGAAAGTGGATCGAGCCAGACAATGGAAAACAGTGCAGCCGGTCCCAGCCCGGACATGCGAGCCCTCCTGGACCAGCTTGCGCGCGAGAACGCCGGCACCCCCGACCCGACCACCGTGTCACCGGAGGAAGGTCGTGCGATCGCAGCGCAAAGAAACCAGCGCTGGCAAGTTGACCCCCCATCGATGGCAGACGTGCGGACCATGACGATCGCGGCCGATCCGGGTCTTCGCACGGCGGCCCGCCCGGCCATCGTGTTCACGCCCCCGCGCGCCAAGCCTGGCGCGATTGTCTTTGTTCATGGCGGCGGCTTCGCTCTCTGCAGCACTGAAACCCACGACCGCTGCATGCGTGTCCTTGCGGTCGAATCGGGTCGTTCGGTCGTGGGTATCGACTATCGGCTGGCCCCGGAGGAACCGTTCCCGGCCGGTCTCCATGACGTCATCGCAGCGTGGCGAACCGTCTCGAACCGTTGCGGATCGTTTGGCCTCGACGATGGGCCGCTGTTGATTTCCGGCGATTCGGCCGGCGCCAATCTCGCCATGGCCGCCATTCTGCATGAACACGACGCCGGAAGGGTCCTGCCGGACGCGGCCTTGCTCTTCTATGGCACCTACGATGCCGACTTCGATACGGAGTCCTATCGCGACTACGCCGAGGACTTTGGTCTCACCACAGGGCAGATGCGACGGTACTGGGACTGGTATGCGCCCGATCCGGACGATCGGCGCAACCCGCTCGCGGCTCCCTTTCTGGCCAGTGACGGGCAAATGAAAGCGATGCCGCCGCTGTTTCTGCTGGCCGCCGAAATCGACCCGCTTGCTTCGGACACCTATCGCCTCAAGGCGCGCCTCGACCGTTTGGGCCGTGCCGACGAGATGCACGTGGAACCCGGCGTCGTCCACGGCTTTCTGCAAATGACGCCGAAACTCGCCGCAGCCCGCAACGCCATGGCAGTCGCGGGGGCTGCAGTCGACCGCCTGATCGAAAGAGACAATCGCAATGGGAGGATATCGTGATGCGTAAACTTTTAGCTTTAGCCGCCAGCCTCACAGCCGGTGCCCTGATGATGGCGACCCCCGCCAGCGCCGAAACCGTCCGTTTCTGGTATCACTTCGATAATCCGGACAATCCGATGACGGACCTGATCGAGACCTTCGAAACGGCCAATCCCGGCATTACCATCGAAGCCGAGAACATTCCGTGGAACAGCTATTACGACAGCCTCTATACCGCGATCGTCGGCGGCAACGCGCCGGACGCCGGTATGGTCAAACTGTTCGCTCAGCCTCGCCTGATGGAAATGGGTGCGCTCGAGCCCCTCGACGACCGGATCGCAGCCTGGGCCGGAAAGGACGATCTGCTCGACAACATCCTGGCTATCAACGCCGGATCCGACGGCAAACAGTACTACCTGCCGGTCCAGTACGTGGTGCTCTACCTCTACTATCGGCCGGACATGTTCGCGGAACTCGGAATCGAGGTGCCAACCACGTGCGATGAGTTCCGCGATGCCGCGATGAAACTGACCCGTGATACCGACGGCGACGGTCAGATCGACGTCTACGGATTCGGTTTTCGTGGCGGCAAGGGTGGCCACGACCATTGGCTGACCATGGCGCTGCCCGGCGTCCCCGACGGACTGGAGGGCGATGGCCTGACCAGCGACGAAGCGGTCGCAGCAAACCAATGGGTCATCGACCTGTTCCAAAAGGACAAGGTGTTCCCACCGTCGGCACCGAATGATGGTTTTCAGGAGATCATCGCCGGGTTCAAGCAGGGCCGTACCGCTATGACCATTCACCACATCGGTTCGTCGGCCGGAATGGTTGAGGCATTGGGTGACAAGGTCTCGGCCGCGCCGGTCCCCGTGTGCGGCGACGGCGCCTGGACGGCCTATGGCGACGAATCGCTGGCCGTCTTCTCCGCCTCGGAGAACAAGGATGCCGCGTGGAAGTGGATCTCTTTCCTGGCCGAAGGGAACAACAACGTCCTGTTCAACAAGGCCACCGGTCAGCTCACGGTGACCAAGAGCGGTTCGCAGGACTGGGACCTCCACGAGAAGCGCTTTGTCGACGCGACCGTTGCATCACTGCCATTCGCGGCGGTACTCCCCGCGTCACCGGCTACGTCGGATTTCGTCAACGTCGTCTGGCCGACATCGATGCAGCGCGCCCTGAACGGTGAGATCACGGCGGCTGAAATGATGGCCGAAATCCAAGGCCTTTTTGCCAACTGAATCAGGCCCACGTCGCAAGGGTCGGGCATGATATCGCCCGGCCCTTGACCATTTCGGCGAACAGGCACCGGACATTATGTCGGCTATCTCTGCGCCTCTCCCCCGCCGCCGCTTTCGGGTGCCTCTTCCCTACTGGCTGCTTTCACCGGCGGTCATCGTCACCCTGCTGATCGTCTTCCTGCCGATGGCCGAGGCAATTTTCCTCAGCCTGCACGACTACCTGATATGGAAACCCTCGTCCTTCGCGTTCATCGGGATTCAGAACTTCTGGACCGCCCTTACCGACGAGGTCTTCTGGATATCTGCCTGGCACACGGTGATCTGGATCGGCCTGACGGTTCCGGCACAGATGCTGCTCGGCCTGGGGACGGCCCTACTCCTCAATCGCGACTTTCCGTGGCGTGGCCTGGCTCGAGCGCTCATCATCGTTCCGTGGGCACTGCCGAGCGTCATCACGGCTCTGATCTGGCGCTGGATCTATGACGCCAATAGCGGTGTTCTCAACGACATCCTCATTCGCCTCGGTGTCCTGCAGAGCGCGTTTCCCTGGCTGGCCGATCCGGACACGGCGTTGTTGTCGATCGTTCTGACCTTGACCTGGCAAGGGTTTCCGTTCTTCGCGGTGATGATCCTGGCCGGGCTGCAATCCATCCCCAGCAGCTACTACGAGGCAGCTGCCATAGATGGCGCAACATCCTGGCAGCAGTTCCGCCACGTCACCTTGCCGGGAATCGCCGGCGTGCTCGTCACCGCCGCACTGCTTCGGCTGATCTGGGTCGCGAATTCCATCGACGTGATCTTCGTGATGACCGGCGGTGGTCCCGGATATGCCACCTACACGCTGCCGCTCTATGCCTTCATCAAGGCGCGAACCAGCCTCGACTTCGGCTACGGCTCGGCACTTGCCGTCATCTTCACGCTGATCCTCGGGGCGATCATCCTCGTCTATCTGCGCCGGGTGGGGAGGACGATGAACGCATGATCGCCAAGCCCTCGCTGCCGCGACGATTGATCACGACCGACCTTCCGGTGATCCTGATCATTGCGTTCGCGCTCGGCCCTTACGCCTGGATGTTCCTGACGTCGGTGACGACCGATCAGATGCTCGGTGCCGAAGGCGTGGCCCTCTCCCCCATCGATTGGGTGATAGACAACTACAGACGTCTGCTCGGTCGGACGACATTTCTGGAAAACCTGGGGCACAGCCTGATCGTCGCGTCGGGAACGGTTCTTGTCGGCCTGGTTCTCAGTGTCACTGCGGCCTACGCATTCTCGCGTTTCCGGTTCCCCGGCCGCCGCTTCCTGCTGCTGCAGTTTCTCGTCATCAACATGTTTCCGATCGTGCTCCTCATTCTGCCGCTGTTTGTGATGATGCGGCGGATCGGCCTTCTCGACACTCACGCGGCCCTGATCATCGCCAACGCGACCATCGCCATCCCGTTCTCAGTCTGGATGCTGACCAGCTACATGAATGCGATTCCCACCGAACTCGATGAAGCAGCGATGACCGATGGTTGCTCGCGGCTGGGCGCTCTTGCTCGCGTGGTCCTGCCACTCTGCTGGCCAGGAATTGTCGCCACCGGCATCTACATCTTCATCACGGCATGGAACGAGTATCTCTATGCTCTCACGCTCGGCGGCCGCAACGTTCGAACCATGACGGTTGCCCTGCAGACCCTGATCGGCGAGTACCAGATCGAGTGGGGCCTGCTTACAGCCGGCGGCGTTGTCGGTGCCCTGCCGGTCACCATTCTTTTTCTCATCGTCCAACGCCGATTGATCAGCGGCCTGACAGCCGGCGCGGTCAAGGGCTGAGGCGGAGCGGCGCGAAATGAAGAATCCGATCGGCATCATCTCCATGCAGCTGGCGCGGCCTTTCACCGAAGATCATTTTGGCTGGTTCGATCGCGTTCGCGAACTAGGCTACGAGTTCGTTGAATTGCTGGTGCCCGAGCCGGGCGAACTCGACCTTGCCGATACCAGACGCGCCCTCGAAGCGGCCGGGCTCGGGGTCGTGCTTGCAGCGCGGGTTAATCTCGACCGAAATCTCGCAAGCGTCGACCCGACCAGGTCGCGTGCCGGAATCGACTACCTTGCATATTGCGTCGACTGCGCGGCATCCCTCGGTGCCTCCATCGTCGGTGGACCGCTCTATGGGAATCCACTGGTCTTCGCGGGCCGGGCGCCAGCGCCGGTTTCCGAGGAGGAAAGGCTGGGCCGCAAAGCGCGATGCGTCGATGGCCTGAGCGCTGTTGCGGAACGCGCCCGCGACTCCAGTGTCCGGCTGGCGGTCGAACCTCTTAACCGCTTCGAGACCGACACGGTTTCCACAGTGACCCAGGGACTCGAATTGATCGAAGCAATCGATCGCCCGGAAATCGGACTGTTGCTCGATACGTTCCATATGCACATGGAGGAGAGTGCGCTCGACGACGCAATTCGCCAGGCCGGCCGGCACCTCGTTCATTTTCAGGCAAACGAAAATCATCGCGGCTTCATCGGAACAGGCATGACCGATTGGGTATCGGTTTGCCGGGCCCTGGCTACGATTGGCTATACCGGCCCCATTTCCGTTGAACCGTTTCGCCGCGACGACGACCGCTTTGGAGTGCCGCTTGCCCAATGGCGGCCGCCGCACGAAGATGAATCCGACAAACTCGCATCCAGTCTGTCGCTGTTGAGAGGCGCGTTGGCAATGGCGGAGGCACGGCGATGACGCACAGGATCGGCTGGATCGGATGTGGGACCCATGCAAGCCAGATGCTGCTGCCGCAACTCGTCCAACTCGACGTCGAGCTTGCCGCAGTTTGCGACACGGATCCGGGGCGCCTGGCGCTCATTGCCCGTCGTTACGGGATACGTGATACCTATACCGACGCAACCGAGTTGATCGCCCGGAAGGGACTCGATGCCGTTGGAATGGCGATTGGCCCGCAAGCCCATTCGACATTGGGGCTGGCGGCAGTCGAACGCGGTCTACCGGTGTTCCTCGAAAAGCCTCCTGCAGCAAACTCGGCTGACGCAGAGCGTTTGGCAGAAACGGCGGCGAGGAAGAATGTTCCTGTCGTGGTGGGTTTCATGAAGCGCTACGCGACCGGAAATCGCATCGCCGCGAATATCCTGTCGAGTGACGATTTCGGCCCGGTTCTTGGTTTGATGGGCTGGTACATGACGGCGCCAACCTACTTCACCGGCGCCCGGGACTATGACGGTTTTTTCCTGCACCATTGCGTGCATTACATGGACCTAGTGCCATTCCTCGGAGGTGGTGCGATCGAGGAAATAAGCGTGCGCACAGCCGAGAACGGACCCGGCCGGTTGCTGATCCATGGGTCCTTCACGTTGTCCGGCGGTGCCATAGCCTCGATTGCGATGGGCACCGTGCAGTCCCGGGGAAACCCGGTGGAATTCCTGCAGATCACCGGCGACCACCAGCGCGTCGAGGTCGATAACGTCGCCGACGTTATCTGGTATCGCGACCCGCCCTTCAAGGCAGACAACGCCGATGCCGTGCTCGCCGCCGAGACCGATGCGCTGACTTGGCGACCCAACCTCACCGCAGCGGCCAACGAGGACCACAAGGGCTATCGCGCCTTGTTAAGCGATGCACTCGCTGCATTTGAGCAGGCGCCATCCGATGCGCCGACCATTGCCGACGGCCTCGCGGCACTTCAAGCGTTGGAGCGGCTGCGGGTCAAACTCGAACTTTAGCGCTTAGCTGAGCTGGGCGCAGATTTGCGCCGGCATTGCTCTGGGCGGCTTCGCACCTCGCTGCTATATCTCGCATACTGACGCCAGCGCGCATTTCTCATACTCCATGCAGACTGCGTTGCACTTTCGGAGGTGCAGAAATGGCGTCAGGTGGCGATAAACGTATGATATCATACGGTTGAGCCGCTTGACGCCGTAGATGCCCGCCGAAAATGCAACCCTTCGGGCCGGCTGAAGCACAAGACAGGGTGTGTCGAAGCCCTCGATCGTATACCCAATACGATCTTCGCGCTTCTCCTGCCCTGTCACGCGCTTGAGCCGGCGCAGATCGCATGGAGTATGAGAAATGCGAGCTGGCAACGACCCGCCTGTGAACGCAAAGCGGCCCACGCCACCGAAACCGCCCTTCGCCCTTTCTCTCGGGGTCGTCGGCCATCGCCCGAACCGCCTGCCGGAAAAGGCGCGGCCGACGATCGAGGATCAACTCGATCACCTGCTTGCGGATGTCAAACGGGCAGCCCAAGACGCGCGCATACGGCATCGCGCCGTCTTCGCCGATGGGCCGGCCGAGCTGACGATGATTTCGGCCCTTGCCGAAGGCGGCGATCGCATGGCGGCCCAGGCAGCCTTGCGCAACGACATGACACTGGCCACGCCGCTGCCGTTCCCGATCGGCGACTACGAAAAGGACTTCACCGAAGCTGCCTCGCGGGCGGAATACGCCGATCTCCTGGATCGCTCGTCGACGGTCCTCGTGCTCCCGGGCGATTATGAGGCCGAAACCCGGGACTATGACGGCGTCGGTCAGGTCATCCTCGACAACGCCGACCTGATCGTTGCGATCTGGGACGGCGGACCGTCTGCGGGCCGCGGCGGCACCACGGATCTTGTCGAGCGCGCCGTGGCGATGGGCCTTCCAATCGTCCATATCGACGCTGCCGGTGTGGCCGATCCACGGCTTCTGTGGGCCGAACTCGCCGACTACCCGGTGGTCGGCGCCGGGCTGCCGGCGACCCCGACGTCACCGGTCAGTGAAGTCATTGCCGAGGTCGTTGACGCCATCGCCCGGCCACCGACGGACGACAGCGAGAAGGCCAGCCTGCTGCGGTTCTTCGACGAACGCTGGAAGCGCCTCAATTGGAGGATCGAACTGCCGCTCATGCTGGCCGCACTCGGGCTGCGGGCCATGCGAAAGACCGACCTCCTGCCGCCGGCGCCGGCCGCCTTGAGCGCCGAGGTCGACCTCGACGCCGCTTCGGTGCCGGGCGTGAATCCACAGCGACTGGCGACCGTTGCCAAGGCCTTCGGCACCGCCGATGCCGTGGCCGTGCGGCAGGCGCAGATATTCCGCGGCGCCTATGTGTCGAAATTCTTCTTCGCGGCAATGGTGGTCATCACGGCCGCGGCGTCCCTGGTCGGTCAGCAGCTGTTCGGCTGGGAGACCTGGCTGCTTGCCGTGCTTCAGATCGGCTTTGTCGGACTGGTGCTGATCAACACCAGCCTCGGCCGGAGCCGCGACTGGCACGGTCGCTGGCGCGACGCCCGCGAGGCGGCGGAACGAATCCGCGGTGCCATCCCGCTCTGGCTGCTGGGCGAAGTGGAGGATAATGGACGCAGCACCGGCCCGGCCTGGCCCGCCTGGTATACTCGGGCCCATTTGCGGGCTCTGGGGCTGAGGCCCGGCGCTCTGGACCGGAAACCACTGGAGGCCGCCCGGCAGGTCCTGATCGCCCTGGCTGACGGTCAGAGCGGATATCATCAGGCCACGGCGCGGCTGATGACCCGGATCGAGAAGCGCCTGGTCCGGATCGGGCAGGTGCTGTTCGCGGCGACGTTCCTGCTCGGCGCAGCGAACCTGGTTCTCGCCCTTGTCGGCCTCGACCTTCCGTTCAACTGGCGCTACGCCATGATCGGGCTGACCGCGGCGATGCCGGCTCTGGGCTCGGCCACCTTCGGAATTCGATTGATCGGCGATTTCGAGGGAGCCGCCGACAGATCTGCGCGTGTGGCGGAGACGCTCGACACGATTGCAGCGGCCTTGCGACAGGATCCGGCCCAACTCGCCGTCTTGAGGGCCCGCGCCCGATCCCTTGCCGGCGCCATGCTCGGCGACGTCTCGCACTGGCGGATGGCCACCGAGACCCGCAAGCTTATCAATCCCCTCTGACCTCGGAGCTGAGGGTATCGGGGAAAGACCGGTTCATGGACCGGGCTCCAGCCCGAGATGCTCCGGTCGAATCTGCTTTTCAGCCGCCGCCTGGCCGATTTCGTATGCCAGCGGCAGTACAGCGGCGGCGTCGAGCCTGCCAAGCTCGGCAAGCTGTGCGCTGCGAACCGTGATCCCGAGTTCGTCACGCAGCCAGGCGCGATCCAGCCTTACATCGTAGCGCTGAAACGTGAACAGCGGTGCGTCTGGCAGAAGCACGTCGTGGAGATCGCCGATCTCCGAATTGACTTCCCAGGGCGTGTCGGACCGGCCAAGCATCTGCATGACCGTCAAGACCTGATTGCTCGAGTCGGCAACCATGCTCGCCAGCGCCTGAATCGCCAATCCGGCCGCCGGCATTCGCCGCGCAGCCGCGGCAGACATCGTATCTCGACGCGCTCCGGTGCCGAGCGACACGATCCGCAGGCGGTGCTCGCCGACTGGCCAGTTATATCCGTAGGCGGGGATCGTCGCGAGCTGCAGTAGCGCCAAGGCCGGATTGTTGTGCGGGGTGATGCCGCCGTCGATGAACAAACCCGGCGGCGCCCCTTCGGCGATCCTGATCTGCTGCGGCGCGAAATAATAGGGCGCTGCGGTCGACGCCCGAACCAGGTCGGCCAGCAGGTAGTTGCGGTTGCCGATGTAACCGGCATCCGCCGGATCCTCCCAAAACCTGGCGTTCGGATTGTTGGTAATCAGCCAGGCACCGCCGGTGTCCAGGCGCTTGGCTACGATCGCAAGCGCGGTCTTGAGATCCGGGGTATCGAGGCGGCGGGCGCCAACGACCTTTCGGATTTCCCGATGGAGGGACTCGGCGTCGAACAAGGTCTGGATGAAGGCAACGCGAACCCGGCCCCGCCGGAAGACTTGCGGCGCCAGGTCGAAATAGAAGTCGCGCAGGTCGGCCGTGCTGCGCCCAAGCGAAAGGGCGGTTGCGATGATCGCACCCGTCGACGTGCCGCCGATCATGTCGAAACGGTCACTGAGGGCTGCGGAGGCGCCGGCGCGCTCTCGATAAAGCTGCTCGATGCGTTCCAGAAAGGCGATCGCGATCACACCCCGAACGCCGCCGCCGTCCAATGCAAGGATCTCCTTCCTCCCAGCACTGTCGGTGGCCAACCTGGTTTCGGCCGTCATGACAGCCCCTCCCCTCGGCCCGCCTGGTTCACATCGATAGTGTAAAACTGTTTCCGGACCTTGCTCTGCGTCAAATCCCTGCGCACCGCGCCCGGCCGCGCCGTCGTCGCCTACCCGATCGACTCCCAGGAGCTACCGGGACTGGGCGGGAGTGCTAATCTGCGTTCACCACCGCCCCGGCAGCGGACATCGATCGAGACCATCCATTCATCGGCATCGGATTCGCATAGATCGACAATCGTTCTGGCGCAGAATTCCCTCAGCCCCGGTGCAGGCGAAACCCGTCGCGGACACGCAAGACTGACGCGATCAACCGTCGTCAGACCGAGGTGGCGTTGCAGCCGGCCGCGCCGGTGCAGCGGCCAGTCGAGCGGGCCGCTTGTGCCTGGCGACCGAAAGAGCATTGGCTGGCACGGATCGTCGCTATCGACCGACACGGATATTCCCGCCCCGTCCGGTAGATAAGGCGGGCGATAGTCCCATGTCTTGCCGCCAAACCCGTCATCTCCTTCGCCGCTGCGCCACGCGAGGCCGATCGGACATGTGCCGGCGCTGCGCCATGTCGATCGTTCGAACAGTTTCGAGCGCGCAATCTGCTTTGATCGCGCCATCGCCGGATCGTTCACCCAGAGGAGCTCGATGTAGATATTGTCGAAGCAATAGCAGGCGTTCTGCGTTCCTTGTCCCGGGTGGTCGCGTCGGTAGGATTCGCGCAGGCCGGGATGCTCGAGAAATCCTGGCTCGGGACCGCCTGGTTCGATCAGGAAAAAGATGTGGTCGAGTTCCACGCGCCATTCCCGCCGGCCGTCGCTCGGTGACACGACCTCCTGCAGCACCGTGGACCGGCATCATCCCCGGTCAAGCGAAAGGCACACGGGCCCCGTGCGGTCGTCCCATTGCTACTGCTGTGTCGCAGGCCATTCCCGCAGGATGGTCATTGTCTTATCGAACACCCAGGCTTGGAGCTCTTCGCTCTTGTCCATATTCAGGTGATTGACGTCCTTTCGCTTCGTGAGGTCAATGTTGACGATCGTGCCGTTGAAGCGGTCGGATCCGGTGACTTCCTGGCCATAGCCCCTGGGTCTGTAGAAGTTAATCACTTCCTCGACCCCGCCCATCACCGGATTAAGCTGGGCCACTGCGTCGAACACGACAATCAGTCGGACCGGGACGCCGTTGACGATCATCCAGTTAGCCATCACCAGGGCCGCGTCACCACCAAGCGAATGGCCGATGATGATGATCGGTGCCGTGCTTTGGTCCTTCTTGTACTTGGCAATTGTTTCATCGGCGAGCCGGCGCCAGCGCGAATGATTATCAAGAATGACCGGCGCGCCGGCCTCTTCAAGCCGCTTGGCAAGGGCATCCATACCCCGCGACCAGATGTTGTGGAGACCGCGAAGGACAATGACATGCCCGTAAGGATACCCGCCAGCGGGCGGTTCTGGCGCGGTGGTGATCGTCTTTGAGGCTGCAGTCGCCTTGGGGGCATGGGCGGGACGGGGGGCTGGCAGCACGATTGAGTCCTGAGCGCTTGACGGCACCAAAGGTGCCCCCAGCCCCAGAATGAACGCGGCAAGAAGCCCAACAACCGCCCGTCTTGACCTCATCACAACCTCCTTCACCGCAAGACTCAAGCGTGCACTCTATTCAGAAAAATGGCCGTGCGACGACATGCGGTCAATAAATCAGGGGAATCACACGTTTCGTGCGCTTCATATAGTCACGATAGATGTCGCCGAATGTCTCAATCATGAGTTGCTCCTCGCGCCCGACCCGCAGAAAGTAAAGGATTCCCCAGCCGACAATGCCGGACAGACCGGCGATCCAATTTGACAGAAGCGCGGCCTGGGCAAGGGCCAGGAGCCAGAAGGCCGAATACATCGGATGGCGGACATAACCGTAGAGGCCGGTATCGATCAGCGTGTGCTTCTTGCGCGTATCGAGCGTCACCGACCAGTTGCGGCCAAGCTGGCGGTGGGTCTCGTAGAGCAGGGCCAGGGCCGCAAGCATCAGGACGACGCCAATCCAGGCGAGCGACGGAGAGAACCCGTAATCGGCGAAACGGGGCTCGCCGCTGATAAAGTAGATCAGCGGAATGATCGCCAGCCCGGTCAGCGAAAAGCCAAGCAGCACCTGATCGTGTGTTCCACCAGTGGAGCGCGCGACTTTTGTTTTGCGCGACCGGCGCTGATGGGGGTAGCGGACGACGAACCAGAGCACGCCGCCGATAAACCACACCCATTGCGCGACAAGTTGAGTCATCATTCCCCCATGGGTGCGGCGTCTCGGCAACGACGCTTCAGCCGGCTTGGTTTGATGCCACCACCGTCAGAGAAGATCGCCGTCACCTTGTTGTTCAAGTTCAGCCGGTCTGCCAGCCGCAACGGGCCGAAACCGATGTGGTAGAAGTCGTAGAAGTAGCGCTTTGCGTTCGGCTTCACAAACTGCCGATGCAGGTGAAGCGAACTCCTTTGCGCCCGACGGTATCCCTCTTCGCTCATCATCTTGCGAATATGGATCATCGTAACGACCGGGCTTCCCGTTTTCGGGTTGCCCAGATCGGCGACCGGGTCGGTCCGGTAGAAATTGATAGGGTCGACCTTGGCTTGGTATTCCGCCCATAGCAGTGACCGTTCGGCGCCGATCCGGTGGACGACGCGCCGGAGTTCGGCGGCAGCCGGATGGAGGCCGATCTTCATGATCGACGAGCCGACGGTGAGGAGCGCCGTCCGTCGGGCATCCTTGTCCAGGCCCGGTGTCCGGGCAAACGCGCGCGCCAGCGCCTCCACCATCATGACCGCGCCGAGACTGACGCCGGATAGCAGCACTTCGTCGGCCTCGGGATCTCGCATGGCATCGACCACTTCATCCGCGAACTGGTCCAGAATGCCGTCGAGCCCGGATACGTCGCGACGACAGAGATCGGCCGCGAACGCCCAATCGGCGAGCGCAAAATCGAGGAAGAAATAGCCGCCGAGAAAGCGCAGCAACAGGACGAAGATGACAACGCCGATGATCGGGCCGACCAGGGCCGAATAAGGAACCCCAACCGCGACGGCGACCGTTGCGGCGGCGATTGCGAGCAACAGGAAGCCGACCAGAAGCAGCAGTGGATAGATCGCGAACAGGCCATAGCGCAGGTTGGCCTTGAAATATCGGCGCATGGTGCCGGTGAAGACGAACTCGCCAAGCGCCTTGTAACCGTGAAGGATCCGACCGAGCCACGAGCGCTCGACATAGGGCGCCATGAGGTCGTCCCAACGCAGGATCGAGTAGCGACACTTGGTGGTCCAGTTCGCACCACTGGTCGTCGCCGTCCATGTCATCGAGCGTCCGTCGGCGGAGACTTCAGCGGGCGCGACAATCGAGTCCGCTCCCCAGACCGGCGCGAAATGGCGCAAGCCACTGTCCATGCGCCGTTCGAGCCGCGACGGTGACACCGGCTCGAATCCGCTGATATGCACGACCCGCCGGGTCGAGACTGGGGCAATGCGGGTCTTTTTGTTGCGCGGCAAGGCGTGCGGCTCCAGAGCCTTAGTGGAGCGAATTTGACATTTGAGTCCCGCTCTGTGCAGGGCTCTCGCTCAAATGTCAAATTCAGAAGCTCCACTAGAATCAAATAGTTGCTAGTGGTCCTGATGACTCCGACATTTGCTTGGGAGGGGGCTGCAGTTGGGTGGCAAATGTCGGAGTCGGACCACTAGGATCGGATCGCTGCATTTAACCGAAGCGGCGCGACGATGCTAGCCGCGCAGAGCGTTCTTGTCGGCGATGGATGGTCGACGGGACGTCGTCGCCGGGGGGTGGCGCCAGGGAGGTGGCGCTAGTCTCGCGGCTTTCTTTGACTTTCTCGAGCGGGTCGCTATTTTTTGGGTGTCTCCGCCCACACCGGCTCGTCAAAGGCTGGGGCGGATGGAATTTTCGCCGGGTCGTACGACTTCGCGGCTTATGCCGCTCTGCGACGCCCCATACGGTTGCCCGCGAACCTAAACGGAACGCGGGGAACGACCAGGACGGGCAATCAATAAAGACTCCCAGTCGATACGTCGGGAGGGTGTGAACCGGGCGGTTCTGCCCAAAATTGCGAAGCCACAGGGCTCTCGGCTTCACCCCTGGATCGCCTTGGTCGGACCATGACGTGCACGCGCCAGCGCACGGATGGGCCAACATTCACAAACGGACTTCATGCAAACAGGAGAACCGCTGATGTTTCGCCATTCAATAGCACTAGCCGTCGGGGTCTTCGTCGCAGCGCCCGCTGTCGCCCAGGACAGCATGGCAGCCTGTGAAATCGACCGCCCGGTGGTCTTCGCCGAACTGAACTACGGCTCGGCCCAGTTTCATACTGCGGTGGCCAGCCGGATTATCCGGGATGGATTTGGTTGCGCCGTCGACAGCATTCCGGGCGATACGATCCCGCTGATCAACGGTGTGGCGCGCGGTGATGCAGACATCATCATGGAAATCTGGACCGCCAACCCGGCCCAGGCCTGGGTCGATGCCGAGGCTGCGGGCAAGACGGTCGCGCTGGGAACGACCTTCCCGGACGCCACCGAAGGCTGGTTCGTGCCGAGCTCGATCGTCACCGGCGCGGATGCTGTCGCCCCCGGTCTCACTTCGGTTGCGGATCTGTCGAAATATATCGACCTGTTTGCCGACCCCGAGGAGCCCGGCAAAGGCCGCTTCTACAACTGCCCGGCCGGCTGGCAATGCGAAGTGGTGAACTCCAAGAAGCTGATCGCTTACGGACTCGACGACTCCTACACCAACTTCCGCCCGGGCACCGGCGAAGCACTGGCGGCCGCCGCGGAGGCAGCGGCACTTCGCAACAAGCCGGCGGTCTTCTACTACTGGGGACCCACCTGGTTGCTCGGCAAGCACGACTTCCTCCGGCTTGACGAGGCGCCCTTCGACAAGGCCGTGTGGGAAGAGATGATGGCCTCGGACAATCCGACGGCCGCCACTGCCTATCCGGTCAGCGAGGTCATCATCGGCGGCAACACCGAATTCACGGAAACCGCCCCCGACCTGACCGCGTTTCTGAAGGCGTACACCTCAACCAATGCGGCAACCTCTTCGGCGCTCGCCTACATGCACGACAATGACGCGAGCCCGGACGAAGCGGCGGTCAACTTCCTCTCGAATAGCGAGGATTGGACCCAGTGGATCTCGGCCGACGCCGCCGATCGGGTCAAGGCTGCGCTCGCCAACTGATCCCGCCGACATCAGGCGAACGGGCCGGCGCCTGAAATGCCGGTCCGTCAGGGATGGGAAACCGAGCGATGTTCATCGACATCGGCAAGCCGATCGCCGACGCAACCAACACCTTCGTTGAGTGGCTGATCGTCGAACACGGCGATTTCTTCGAGGCGATAGCCAACGCGCTGCTCACTGTGCTCGTTTTTATCGAGCAGATCCTGAGAGGTGCGCCGCCTTGGGCGATCATTGCGGCTTTTGCCATCATTGCCTTCGCAGCTAGTCGCAACTGGTTCCTCACCGCAGCCGTCGTTGTTCTGACGTGGATGCTGGGCAGCCTTGGCCTTTGGGAACAGGCGATGCAGACCATTGCAATCGTGCTGGTCTCCGTCGGGATCGCCATCCTCATCGGCATTCCACTCGGGGTTGCAGCCGCGAGAAGCGATCTCGCCCGGGCACTTCTGAACCCGGTGCTCGACCTGATGCAGACCATCCCGAGTTTCGTCTATCTGATCCCCGCAGCAATGCTGTTCGGACTGGGCAAGGTTCCGGCAATTCTGGCAACGGTCATCTATGCCACACCCCCGCTGATTCGCCTCACGGACCTCGGCATCCGCCAGGTGGACCACGAGGTCATCGAAGCCAGCCGCGCGTTTGGCGCCACTCGCTGGCAGATGTTAAAGGGGGTCCAGATTCCATTGGCGCTTCCGTCGATCATGCAAGGGATCAACCAGACGATGATGATGGCCCTGGCCATGGTCGTCATCGCCTCGATGATCGGTGCTCGCGGCATCGGCGAAACGGTCCTGTTGGGGCTCCAGCGCAGCGACCCGGGCAAGGGACTGGTCGGCGGAATCGGTATTGTGGTTCTCGCGATCATCTTCGATCGCATCAGCCAGGCGTTTGGACGGCGACTGCAGACCTACCGTACCGCGGGGAGTTGATCACGTGACGCTGATCGACGTCCGCCACGTTACCAAGATTTTCGGTCCCAATCCGTCCAGGGCACTGGCGCGGCTCAAGTCCGGCGCCAGCAAGGACGACATCCTGGGCGAATCCAACCACACAGTCGGGCTCTATGATGTTTCGCTATCCGTCGAGCGCGGCGAAATATTCGTGGTCATGGGTCTGTCCGGCTCCGGCAAATCAACTCTGATCCGTCATCTCAACCGCCTGATCGATCCAACCGAAGGGGAGATCATCGTCGACGGCTTCGACATCCTGACGCTGTCGAACCGTGAGCTGGAAGCGTTTCGCCGCCAGAAGACCGGTATGGTGTTTCAGCGTTTCGGCCTGTTCCCGCACCGCACCGTCCTTCAGAACGTCGCCTACGGGCTTGAAGTGCGCGGCGAATCGCGAACCGAGCGGGAGAAGAAGGCAGCCGAGTGGGTCGCCACCGTCGGGCTTGCCGGCTACGAAGACCAGTACCCGTCCCAGCTTTCGGGCGGAATGCAGCAGCGGGTCGGCCTCGCCCGGGCGCTTTGCACCGACCCGGAGATTCTGCTGATGGACGAAGCCTTTTCGGCACTCGATCCGCTGATTCGCAGCCAGATGCAGGACCAGTTGATCGAACTGCAGGCACGGCTGCACAAGACCATCGTGTTCATTACCCACGATCTCGATGAAGCCCTGCGTCTTGGCGACCGGATCGCGATCCTGAAGGACGGCTCGCTCTCACAGATCGGTACGCCGGCCGAAATCCTGCTCAGTCCGGCCGACTCCTACGTCCGTGCCTTCGTCAAGGATGTAAACCGGGCAAGGGTCCTGACGGTCGATGCGGTGATGAAGCCACCGCACCTGCGCCTGACTGATGAAACCCTTGAACAGGCTCTGGCCGAGATGCAGACCCTCAATACCGACTTCGGCTATCTCATCAACGCCGGTGGCTATCGCGGGGTTGTCACACGCGCTGCCTTGAGTGCCGCGATCGCGAATGACGACGCACCGACGGTTGAGCAACTGGCAGTCAATTCACCTTCGATCGGACCGCATGCCTCGCTTGCCGAGGCGCTGTCCGCGACGCTGTCGAGCGCCTACCCGATCGCCGTGATTGGCGACGACGGCTCTTTTGAGGGCATCCTGACCGCGGACCGGGTCGGTGAGATTCTGACTCCGCGCGAAGACCGCGAAGCAGCTGAATGACAGCCGGTTCGCCGGCTGGTGGAGCGAATTCGACATTTGAGTCCCGCTCGCTGCAAGGCTCTCGTTCAAATGTCAAATTCAGAGGCTCCACTAGAATCAGATGTTTGCTAGGTCCTGATGACTCCGACATTTGCTTGAGGGGGTGTTGCAGGTGGGTAGCAAATGTCGGAGTCGGACCACTAGCCGCGTTTGTGATACCACAGGCGCGGTTGGAATTAGCTTGAGGCCATGCGCCAGCGTTTCATCTTCCTGACCCTGCTTTTCCTGCTGGGCCTCTCGTCGGCGGGACTTGCCCAGCCGGGCGGCCGCGAAGCCATCCTGGACGGCTGGTCGGCAACCCTTTCCCAGGCCGAAGCAGCGCTGCGTCGGTCCGACCTCAACGATGCCGATCTCGATTCACTTCAGGGCCGGGTTCAGTCGGTTGCCACCTCGGCACTCGCTTTTCAGGATGAAATCAAGCCGGACATCGACGACCTCGAGGATCTGCTTGCATCCATAACATTGCCGGAAGGGACCGGCGCCGAGGAGCCCTCCGATCTTTCAGAAACCCGGGCGAAGCTCGTTGCCGATCTGGACTCCCTGACCGGGTTCGCCCGCCGAACCGAACTCGTCATATTGCGTAGTAATCAGCTCCTCAGCCACATAGCCGAGCGTCGTAGCGAACGTTTTACAACAGCGCTGTTTGCGCGTGACGGCAGTGCCCTTAGCCCGGGTCTTCTCGCGGATCTTGTCCTGGAGAGTTCCAGAGTCCTGGCGGGCACCAGCCGGGTCGTCGCCGACTGGTTGCAACTCGTTGCCGGGAGTTCCGACTCCGTCACGATCCTCCTTGCCCTGCTGGCAGTGCTGATCGTCGTCGTCGTCCTGACGGCGCGGCGCGCCTTTCTCCGATGGGCGGAAGGCCCCACAAGCCTCGAAGATCCAGGTCGTCCGCAGAAGGTCCTGGCGGCTTTCGCCATTGTCATCGTCGACGTTGGGGTACCGCTGCTGATCCTGCTCGGCCTGCGGGCGTTGCTCGCCGAACTTGGCCTGCTGCCGCGCAGTGTCGATGAAATTGCCATCGGTCTGACGACGGCGGTCGCCATTTTCACGGTGATTACCGGGCTGTCGCGGGCGCTTGCCGCACCAAACCGGCCCGCCTGGCGGATCGCTGGCATCGCCGACAGCACCGCACGACGAGTTTATGGGGTTGTCGCTGCCGCAGCGGCCATCCTGGCCCTCTATGCGTTTGTCGTCAGGCTCGCCGGAATCACTACCGCACCATCCGCCTTCGTCGTCGGGCTGGGCGGCGTGTTGTCGATCCCGACGGCAGCTCTGGCGCTGGTCGCCACCCGCATGCTGGTCCGTGGCCGCGAGGCGCTGAGCGAGGACGAGCGCCGAAGAAGCGCGCCGTGGCGTGTCCTGACGCCTCTCGCCAGTATTGCAGCAGTCGTCACGATTGCATCGGCGGTTGTGGGTTATCTCGCCTTCGCCAGCTTCATGATCGAACAGATCGCGTTTGTGTGGGTGGTGATCGGCGGGTTCGTACTGATCGGCGGACTTGCGGACGTCATTCTCACGGCAACCCTTTCACCCGACCAGCCTGTCGGGCGACACATCGCCCTCAATCTCGGCCTCGGCAACCGGGTGGTGGACCAGCTCCGGGTCGTCATCACCGGAATCACCAGGCTGATGCTGATGTTCGTCGCCGCTTTGCTGATTGCAGCGCCATGGGGCTTCGACTCCTCGACCGTTACATCGCGACTGCACGGCCTCTACTATGGGGTCCAGGTCGGATCGATCCGGATAACCTTCTCCACCATCATCGCGGCGGCCCTGGTTTTCGTCGTGGTGATTGCACTCAGCCGGCTTTTTCAGCGATGGCTCGAGCGACGTTTCCTGCCGACGACCGGAATCGATCAGGGTCTCAAGAATTCAATCCGGACGGGCGCTGGTTATACCGGCGTCCTTCTTGCCGTCATTCTCGCCGCCATTTATGCCGGGATCGACTTCGCGAACATCGCCATCGTCGCCGGTGCTCTGTCCGTCGGAATTGGCTTTGGCCTGCAGGGCATCGTCAATAATTTCGTCTCGGGCCTGATCCTGCTGGCCGAACGACCGATCCGAACCGGCGATTGGATAGAGGTCGGTACCGACCGCGGCACCGTTCGCCGGATCAGCGTTCGGGCGACCGAAATCGAAACCTTTGAACGGGCGTCCGTGATCGTTCCGAATTCCAACCTGATCTCAGGCGTCGTCACCAACCGCTACCTGCGCGGCAACATCGGCCGAATCGAGATCGCCGTCGGCGTCAGCTACAGTTCCGATCCGGAACGGGTGCGCGAGGTTCTGCTCGCGGCTGCGGCCAAACATGACAGGGTGGCCAGCGATCCGGCGCCGTTTGTTCTGTTCATGGATTTTGGTGCAAGCTCACTCGATTTCGAACTGCGGTGTTATGTATCGGACATCTCGACCGGATTGTCCGTACGTTCCGACCTGCGATTCGCTATCCTTGCCGCGCTTCGCGAGGACGGAATCGAGATTCCGTTCCCGCAGCGGGACATCAATGTACGCGACCTACCGAATGTCGCGCAGGCATTCGGCACTCGCGACGACTCTCCTGGTTCAATCGACAAAGACCGAGAACGATCCGAATGAATCGACCATTCGCTTTCCGCTACCGCCGACGCTCAATCGGCTACACGATCATGGTGCTGGCGCTGACCATCGGCCTGTCGGCCTGTCAATCGCTGTTCCAGCCGGAGGAATTGATCGCGGGCGGTCGCACCGGGCCCGCGACGGTCAGTCCGGCCAACGCCGCCCGGATTATCTCCGACTACCGGCGCTCTCGCGGGCTTTCGTCGGTCACCGTCAGCTCGAAGCTGAATGCCATCGCGGCCAGCCACTCCCGCGCCATGGCCCGGGCCAACAAGATGTCCCACAGGGTCCGCGGCGAGGCAAGCTTCCCGAAACGGCTCGCCGCCGGCGGCTATGACGCCGCCATCGCCGGGGAAAACGTCGCAGCCGGTCATCGGAACTTCAACGAGGCCTTCGCCGGCTGGAAGGCGTCGCGCGGTCACAGAGCCAATATGCTGAAGCCGGGCGTGACGGAAATGGGCATCGCAGTTTCCTATACGCAGGAGGGTAAGTTCGGGAACTTCTGGACCCTGATCCTCGCCAAGCCCGATTCCCGATAGATGCTTGATTGCGCCGATACCTATGAGGCGCTGACCACCGGGTTTCGCTGGCCGGCCGCGAAACGCTTCAATATTGCCACCGTCTGTTGTGAGCGGTGGGCGGCGACCTTCCCAAACCGTGCCGCGCTCCTGCGCTGGGACCCGCACACGGGAATGGAAGCCACAACATTTGCCACGTTGAAACGCGAATCCGATCGACTGGCTTCGGCCCTGCGGCAACGGGGAGTGGGCCGCGGCGACCGCGTCGCAGTGCTTCTGCCCCAGTCGCGCGAAACCGTTGTCGTTCATTTTGCCGCGTACAAACTCGGGGCCATCATCGTACCTCTGGCAGCGCTTTTCGGATCGGACGCGCTCGGATACCGGCTGGCGGATTCCGGGTCATGCGCGCTCATCACCGACACGGCTGGTGTGAACAGACTGGCTGAGATCGGAACCGTCCTCCCGAGCCTTGAAACGGTTCTCTGCGTCGACGGACCGGCCGACAGCGTCGAGGGCTACCAGCAAGTGCTTGAGTCGGCCCCCGAAGTCTTTGCCGCGGTTTCCGCGAGTTCCGACGATCCGGCGATGATGATCTACACATCCGGCACAACCGGACCGCCAAAAGGTGCGCTCCTGGCGCACCGCGTGCTGCTCGGGCACCTGCCGGGATTCGCCTTCAGCCACGAATTCCCGCCGCAGTCCAACGCCAGGGTCTGGACACCGTCCGACTGGGCCTGGGCCGGCGGCCTGCTCAATGCACTTCTCCCGGCGCTCTTCTATGGACTCCCGGTCGTGTTTGGTCCCTTCCGGCGATTCGACCCGGAGGCGGCATTTGCCCTGATCGCGGAAACCGAGGTCACCAACGCATTCCTGCCGCCGACAGCAATCAAGTTGATGGGCGAAGTCGCCCGCCCACTCGAGCGCTTCGACCTTGACCTGAAGACGGTTGCCGCAGCCGGCGAAGCCCTGGGACGAAGTGCCTATGACAGGGCACCGAAAATCTTTGGCCGCCACGTCAACGAGTTCTACGGACAGACGGAATGCAACTACGTCCTCGGCTCGTCCGCGGCCCTCGGCGTGTCGCGCGCCGGCGCAACCGGGAAACCGATTCCCGGCCACATCGTCGCGGTTGTTGGTCCGGACGGTGAGTCCGTGCCATCGGGCGAACCGGGCGAGATCGCCGTTCGCCGACCCGATCCATCAATGTTTCTCGAATACTGGGGCGACCCGGAGGCCACCCGCGGCAAGTTCGTCGGCGATTGGATGATGACAGGTGATCAGGCGGTCAGCGACTCCGATGGGTTCATTCACTTCATCGGCCGTCGCGATGACATCATCACCTCGTCGGGCTATCGCATCGGGCCAAGCGAGGTTGAGGATTGTCTTGCAGCTCATCCATCGGTCATGATGGCGGCAGTGGTTGGCAAGCCCGATGCGACCCGAACTCAGATCGTCAAGGCCTTTGTCAGCCTGAAATCCGGGATCGAACCCTCAGAGATGCTGGCCGAGGAGATCAGGCTCTTCGTCCGGGCCCGATTGTCGGCAGCCGAGTACCCACGTGAGATCACGTTCGTTGACTCGATTCCGATGACAACCTCCGGCAAGGTCATCCGCCGGGCGTTTCGGGATGTCGTCCAGCGGGAATCCGCCGAGGACGGCTCGCAACACTAACTGACAGCGCGTCTCAAAGTCGTATGGCGCCGGAGTTGATCTCACGGAAGAGGGTCTCATCGATCGGCACCAGTTCGGCCGAGCGCGGGTCGTCAAAGTAGATCGGATCATTCGTCTGTGACGGATCAAAACCCTCGTGCACGAGTTCCAGCTTGCGCTGCTTGAACGTCGACGTCACGGCGATGGCGTGCTGAAATCTGGCAAACAACGGCCGGGCGTGGGCTCCCAGCGCGGCGTGGACATGTTCGCGAAACTCATGCAATGCAAAATCGTCGTCAATCGCCAGGGCGACCATGCCGGCTCGCCCATCGTGGTGACCTATCGGCACGCCATAGACGTTCGCGTCGACAACGCCGGCACAGGATGTCAGCGCCTCGGCCACTTCGGAGGTCGAGACGTTCTCGCCCTTCCAGCTGAATGTATCGCCGACACGGTCAACAAAGTAGAAGTAGCCGCGCTTGTCCCGCCGCATCAGGTCGCCGGTGCGAAACCATAAATCGCCTGCGATAAACACGTCACGCAGGACCTTTCTTTCGGTGTCTGCCCGGTCGACATAGCCGTCGAAACGTTGTGCAGGTTTTAGTGGATC
>JAAEOR010000594.1 GCA_024222895.1 Hyphomicrobiales bacterium
GAAGAGGAACGGCATCAAACATTGGTCGAGTTCAACGACACGGCAGTCGCCTATCCGCAAGGCGAGACGGTGATCGACTTGTTTGCCCAGTCGGCCCGGTCGGAAATACCTGCCATCGTCGACGGTGAGGATGTGCTTTCCTACAACGCGGTAGACCAAGCTGCGGATCGACTAGCGCTGTACCTGATCGATCGCGGCGTCTCGCGTGGAGACGTGGTGGCCGTATGTCTGGAACGTTCGGCGGAATTGATCGTCAGCCTTCTGGCAATTCTGAAAGCCGGTGCTGCCTACCTGCCGCTCTCGCCGGATGATCCGCCCGATCGGCTGGGCTTCATGTTGACCGACGCCGACTCTCGCCGGATCTTGACGACTGCAGCGCAGGTAGATCGCCTGTCTGTAGCCGGTTCAAAGGACCATTGCGATCTTATCGTACTCGACGATCCGGTTGTTCAGGAAGACCTGGGCGCACGATGCCCCGAAGCCGATGCGACCAAGATGCTCCTCGTTACGCGACCTCGGCCTCGCGATGTCGCTTACGTCCTCTACACATCCGGATCAACCGGTCGGCCAAAGGGTGTCGTAGTCCGCCATGAATCGCTGATGAATCGATTGCGGTGGATGCAACAACACCACTCCATTGGAGCCGGCGACGCCATTCTGCAAAAGACTCCTACAACGTTTGATGTATCGGTCTGGGAATTGCTGTGGTGGGCGGTGACCGGTGCTCGCGTGGTGATGCTCGAACCAGGAGCGCACAAGGACCCGGCGGCCGTGGCCGAAGCTATTTGCAGATACGATGTCACGGTGGTGCATTTCGTGCCGAGCATGCTCGAAGCTTTTGTCCAACATTGGGCGGATCATCCGGAGGCCCTGCGCAACTCGCGACTCGAGCAAGTGTATGCAAGCGGTGAGGCGCTTCCAGCGCCTCTCGTCCGGCGCTTTCACACGCTCGCGCGGTCCGCGGGCCGTATGCTTTTGCTAACCAATCTCTACGGCCCGACCGAGGCGACGATAGACGTCACCTACTATGACACCACCGGCGACGAGGACAACATTCCGATCGGC
>JAAEOR010000595.1 GCA_024222895.1 Hyphomicrobiales bacterium
AATGATCGCCGATATCATTGGGCTGGCGATTACCCACGACATAACGCCGGACAGGATTGCCCTGCTCGGGTTCTCGCAAGGAGCATGCCTGGCTCTCGAGTTCGCCGCCCGCCATCCGGATCGCTACGGGGCCGTCATTGCCCTGACCGGCGGACTGATCGGCGAGACGATCGATGGTGGCGACTACCGGGGAACGCTCGAGGGAACGCCGGTTTTCATTGGTTCCAGCGACGTGGATCCCCATATACCCCTGGTCCGCATCACCGAGTCGTCGGCCGTCATGGAAGCACTCGGCGGCGCGGTCGTCGAGCGGATCTATCCGGGCATGGGACACATCGTCAACGATGACGAAATCAGCCAAATCCGGACGATGTTGCACGCCATGGCGCCGCGGTTGCCGCCGGATTAGCGGCAAAGCTGCCATGTGACAGTGATCATAGCGTTTTCCGGTCCGGATCAACTACGCTTGAGGCAACAGAATTGCGGCGTTGATGCAACACGTGATGGCGATGTCACAGTTGTGATCCGGAATCGCTTGGCGAGCGGCCTGAAATTCCGGATAAGCGATGGGGTGCCCGTCGGGACAGACTCGCTGGGCATCCGAGTTGGTGTGTTGGAGTGAAGTGAGCGTTGGAGTCGATGGCGCAGCGGAACCGGAGAACCGGCCTCTACAAAGCCCTCGCGATCGTTGTGGTCGCGGCGGCCGGAGTCGCTGCAGCGCTCGAACCCGCTCTGGCCCAATCCAACCATTGTG
>JAAEOR010000596.1 GCA_024222895.1 Hyphomicrobiales bacterium
GAGATTGTCCGGATAGGTGATGCCGTACTCGATGCCCAGCCAGCCGCCCCACGAATGGCCGAGGAGGTTGACCTTGCCCATGTTCAGGGCGGTGCGGACAGTTTCCACTTCCTCGACGTAGCGACCGATCTCCCAAAGGCTCTTGTCACTCGGCTTGTCGGACCGCCCGCAGCCGAGCTGATCGAACGCCAGCACGCGATAGCCCTGGTCGGCGAGCGGCGCATGCGGCTCGCGCAGGTAGTCGCACGGTAGGCCAGGCCCGCCGTTGAGACACAGCAGGACCCTGTCGCCCTCGCCGAACTCGTCGACGAAGATCTTGTATCCGCCGGGGATCTCGATCTCATGTGTCCGGTCGGGGGCTCGCTCATCCTGCATCCAATAAGGTCCTTTTGGGGGGCTGAATTGCGTCGGGCGATCGTAGCACGACTAATATGCGAACCAGAAAGGCTGTCCAGCGCGTCGGCCCATTCGATCGGCCTGAATGCCCGCCCGGCTGGCGCGGAACCGAATTCGATGCGCTTCAGGCCGTCGCGTGCCTCTGCCGTGACTTCTCGCTATCGTCTGGCGCAAGGATGATGCCAAGGGACCTGGTTGTGCGACGTTCAGTTTCGCCGGGTCGTTTCGACGACCGGATGCCGCTGGGTGTTCTCGGCGCGTGGCTGAGGCGGTCGCATCATCAGCGTCCACACCCCTTTCATCTATCGCGTGCCGATTTGATCCAATGAGATGCTTCGCTTGAAGATCCTCTAGGCATTTTTGTAAGCGATTTTCTCGGCCACATCCCGCGGCCCGAACCTCGTTCATCTGAGGCTGGAGGGCCGGAACCTCCTGCTCGTCCCGGTACGATACCGCCCACATGCGCTCGGTCCTCCGATAGTAGCGATAGAGGCTCGAGAGGGCTTCCCTTGCACTCGGCGCGTGTCTTCGCCCCGACACGATGGTTGTTGGATTTGTTCACAATCATAGTTTTGGATGATACATACGGGCCACGGAAACACCCTGCGGAGCCTGATGGTCGGATGACCCGCTTCCTGCAATCTGAGGGCCTTTGGATGCGTAGTGCCAATCTGAGCTGCTGTTTTCTTGCCTCGATTGGGCTGCTGTTTGGCAGCGCAGCGTCAGCCGATGAACGACCCAATATCCTTCTGGTCATGGCAGACGACCTGGGTTGGTCGGATATCGGGCCCTATGGCGGTGAGATCGATACGCCAAATCTTGATGCACTGGCAGAAGCCGGAATGTTGTTCACGGATTTTCATGCCTCGGTGTCCTGTTCTCCCACCCGCGCGATGCTTCTGTCAGGCAATGACAACCACATTGCCGGTCTCGGCACGATGAGCGAAATGCTGGTTGCAAATCAGGTCGGTGAACCGGGCTACGAAGGTCACCTCAATGACCGGGTCGCGTCCATGGCAGAAGTGCTCCGCGACGCTGGTTATCACACCATCATGTCGGGCAAATGGCATCTCGGTCACGAGCAAGGGACGCTGCCATTCGACCGTGGATTCGACTCCACCCTCACGATGCTGGTCGGTGGTGCGAGCCATTGGGCCGACAGACTGGGCATTCTGCCCGACGACGACCCCGCCAAATACGCGATGAACGGCGAGCATATCAAAACCTTGCCGGAAGACTTCTATTCCAGCCGAAGCTATGCCGACCGGTTGATTGATGAGATCAGAGCGCGTCGTGGCGACGATCGCCCCTTCTTTGCCTATCTTGCATTCACGGCGCCGCACGATCCCGTGCACGCTCCAGAGCCCTGGCTGTCGAAATACGCCGGGCGGTATGACGAGGGTTATGAGGTGCTCAAGAAGGACCGGTGGGCGACGGCAAAGGAACTCGGGTTGGTCCCCGTGGACGCGCCGCTTCCCGAGTTGTTGCCGTTCGTGACACCCTGGAGCGAACTAACCGAGGAAGACCAGGCGTTGGAAAAGCGCGGCATGGAGGTCTACTCCGGCATGGTTGACGCGATGGACTACCATTACGGCCGCGTTGTCGACTTCCTGGCCGATATTGGCGAGTTGGACAATACAATCATCATATTCCTCTCCGACAACGGGTCGAATCCATTCTATTCGGCAGACTATCCCGATGCCGGTAATCCTGAGTTCGTCGCCAAGTTTGACCACAGTCTCGAAAACCTCGGCCGTCCCGGCTCGAATTTCGCCTACGGGCCCGGTTTTGCCAGCGGGTCCAGCGGACCGCTTGACTACTTCAAGCAGACCGTCGGCGAAGGTGGCATTCGCGTCCCTCTGATCATAGCCGGACCCGGCATTCCAGAAGGTGAGGTGACGGATGCCTTTGCTTATGTCTGGGATATCCTGCCGACCCTGCTGGACATGACGGGAGCGAAATACCCGGCGGAGAGGAATGGCATGAAACTCGAACAACCGCGTGGTCGCTCGATGGCGCCATTGTTTGCCGATACCGCGTTGGAGATATACGGACCCGATGAGTTGGTTGCTGGCGAGATGGCTGGCGGGAAATGGATTCGGCAGGGCAGTTACAAGGCTGTTTCCGTCCCGGCGCCCTATGGTGACGGAGAATGGCGCCTCTATGATGTTGAAAAGGACCCGGGTGAAACAACCGACCTGGCGTCCGATATGCCCGACTTGCTGGGGTTCCTGATGGCAGCCTGGAACGATTATTCCGAGGACGTCGGGGTGGTTCCGGCAATTCTCAACTAGCGTTAGCCTCCCATCGCGCTACCGCCTGCCGATTTGATCCATCGAAATGCTTCGCCCGAACACGCGTTCTGCATTCTTGTAGGCGATTTTTTCGGCCACATCCCGCGGCAGCATCGATAGCCATGACCGGTTGGATTCGATGATGTCCGCGTAACGATCCCACTGACCGTTCACCCAGGTATCGCTGCCGACCATCAGACGATCCTGGAAATCCATGATGACCTTCTTCCACGCCGGGTCGATTTCACCGTCAGCGCCCTGAATGGCTCCTTCCCGTAACGATGTATCGGCGTGGAGAGTCGGGAACGCATCCATCAGGTCGTAAATCGCGCCCGGTGGCTCGCCCAGGCCGGCGTGCGCCCAGATGATCTTCACGTCGCTGTCCAGACCGTAGAGCCAACGGATCGGCTCGGTTCCCGAGTGAACATGCAGATGGACGTCTCGGGCCTTTGCCATGTCGATCACGGATCGAAACAGTGCTTCATCGGATGTATCGAGCCGGTGAATGTGAAACTCACCAATGCCCTCATGGGGGTACTTTTCTAGTCGTTCGGCCAGATAGGTTTCCATGCCGGGCGCCTTGGTCCAGTTCGATGATCCGGCGGCGCCGTGATAGGGGCGCAGTTCCGGCACGATACGGTTGGGCGCGTATTCCCAGAGTCTGATGGTCCCTTCATCGGGCGTGGAGGAGACGAGGCCCATGGCGACGCGGTTGCGGTCCATCAGTTCGATGATGCTCTCGACCGGGTAGCGGTCCCAGGCCGGCTCCTTGTAGTGAATGTGCGCATCGAAGATCGGAATGTCCTTCACAGCCTCGCCAATCGGGCCGTGGCCCTCATCGGCTGCCGCTGGAGAATGCGAGGCGATTCCTGCACAGAACATGTATGCAAAAACAACGATGTAACGCATCTGTGTTCTAATCATGCCAGCCAATGCCTCGGTGCCCGGATCGACATCCTTCCAACCGAACTTCCTTGCAGAGCCGAACAGCGCTGGCAACAGGTCCGGGCTACGCCCGTCAATCGGCGCCTCGGTGGTACGAGAAAAACGGGTTATGCCTCTGGGCACGGTGGATCGGTCGCAAGAGTCCGCGAATGTCGCGACGCGTCGACCGGACGCTCGACAAGATCGACAATCGGAATTTGGAGGCGGTCTTCATAGCGCTCCTGTTTGCGCTTGAGGCCCAGAACTTCAAACTTGATCTCAGCGGCGCCAAATGTCGACAGCTCGTTAATGCGGCCACTCGGCCTCCGAGCGACTTTCGCGGGTGCATCCCAGACCCTCCTGGGCGCATCATCTATCGCGCCGGTCGATTCGTACCGCTGCTCCAATTCGATCTGACCGGAAGTCGGTTGGCCGATCCGCCGACCTGTGGAGCCGAATCCCGTGTGCGAGAGAACATTGCTCGCGGCTGCCGACGCGAACAGTGTTCTCCGTTGGGGCCCTTGCTTGCAAAAAATGCTCGGCAACGGATCCGGAAGCGGGCGGTGTTTGACAGCCGCTCAATCGCAAGCGTATCGTTTCGGTGGGCGTTGATGGTGGGGATGAATCTCGCTGGCCGGGTTCTCGAGGCCGATCGAGAATGTCAGGCAAGAGAGCTTGGGAGAGGAGGCGTGTTTACGTGACTCGACACGCCGGGGGGGAACCGTGGAAGATCGGCGTATTGTTCTCGCAATCCGGCTGTATGGCTGTGATCGAGGAGACGCAACTTCGCGGGACCCTCACTGCAATCGATGAGATAAACGATCGCGGCGGCATCAACGGTCGGCCGATCGAGCCGATCATTTATGATCCCGCGTCTGACGCCCAGTCATTTGGGCGTTACGCCAAGCGCTTGATGGTCGAAGACGGTGTGACCGCAATTTTCGGCTGCTACACATCGACCAGCCGAAAAGCCGTCCTGCCGGTGGTCGAACGCCTGAACGGACTGTTGTGGTATCCCACGATCTACGAAGGCTTCGAGTTTTCCCGAAACGTCATCTATACCGGTGCCGCGCCAAACCAGAACAGTGTGTCACTCTGCCGGTTTCTGATGGACCACTACGGTACCCGATTCTATTTCATCGGCTCCGACTATGTTTTCCCACGAGAGTCCAATCGGATCATGCGTGAGCTGGTCCGCCACAGCGGTGGGGAAGTCGCCGGCGTTCGCTATGTCGACATGAACGCCCGCAGCAAGGATTTCGCTCCGATAATTCAAGAGATACGACACTTACAGCCCGACGTCATCTTCTCCACCGTGGTCGGCGAGGCAACCGTTCATCTTTATCAGAGCTACATGGACAGCGGCTTTGACCCGCGGGTGATGCCGATCGCCAGCCTCACCACCTGCGAGGCCGAGATTCTGGCGATGGGTTTCGACGTCGGCGAGGGGCACATAACCGTTGCGCCCTACTTCGAGGGCATTGGCGGTAGCGAAGAGTCTTCTTTCGTCTCGCGCTACAAGAAGCGGTATGGCGACGACCAGCCGACGAACACCTGCCTCGAGGCGGCGTATTTCCAGATCCACCTCTTCGCCAAGGGCGTGGAGGAAGTGAATACCTTGGACACCGATGTCTTGCGGGACACGGTTCTGGGTTCGGAGTTCGAGGCGCCGCAAGGCAATATCTCGATCAACGCCGTTTGCGGGCATGCCGATCTATGGACGAGGATCGGGCGCGCCAACCGGCGCGGCAAATTTGATCTCGTGTACGAATCGACCTCACGCGTCTCGGCGGATCCATACATGATCGGCTATAGCCGGAGCGTTGCGGCCGTCGGCTAGAGCGGGAGGCATGTAGGCCGACAACGATGCAGATGGATGGGAATTCAGGGTGGCTTGACCGATGAATCCGCCTGGTAGGGTGCGAGCCGGGAACCGTGGGTCAAACAGATCAGATCCGGCGGCACACCATAGATTCAACGATCTCCGTATCGTCACGATATGCGATCGCGATGCCGAGGGCGATCGGATCATCCGACTGCTTCAAAAAACGCGTGCGGAAGTGGCTCATAGATGGCCCGCGCCCGAACAGATTCCCGCCGACTTCGATGCGGTTTATTGCCCCTTGTTGCGCGACCTGCCGCAGCGCCTCCCCTGGCTGCCCGGGATGGCAAGTGCGGCGCTGATCGTCATCCTGCCGCAGAAGGGAACGGTCAACCTCACTCTTCTACGCAATAGTGCGCCTCACTCGGTTCTGCACTCGCCAGTGACCGATAGTGGTGTCGAAGTGAGCCTGATGATGGCGCGCGAGCATTTTGGCTACGAGCGCAGGCTCAATGCCCGCATTGACAAGCTCGACGATAATCTGCGCACGATGCGCGCCGTGGAACGGGCCAAGGCGATCCTGATGAAAGACCGGGGGATGGCTGAAGACGAGGCCTATCACTTTCTACGACTTCAAGCGATGGCCAAGCGGGTGACGATAGGCGCACTGTCGACCGCGATTATTGACTCGCAAGAGTTGCTCAGCTAAACTTTTTGTTAAGCTAAGACCTTGTGCGGCAACGGCGCCGCAGGAAATTCGAGGCACGGTAGCCCCCCCTTTTTTGTCGTGGCGACGACAAGCTGGGGGTTTTTTGCGTTTTTCGATGCGTCTGGCGGACATCACCAGAAGCGATGCCTGCCGGCGATGAGGTCCGCCTGTAAGCGGCACGCGCCTGCGGCTTGCGATCGAATTCTGGAACCGCGACCAGGCGGGGGAAATCGGAGACGGGACCACCGGCCCGAAACTTGCACAACGCAGGCTCGTGGCGAGCCTGTTTTTTCTAAAAGGGAAGAAGGTAATGACAATGAAAAGACGAGATTTTCTGAAGTCCGCTGCCGCGACTGGTGTCTTCGCCAGTGGAATGTTTCCTCATGTATGGTTCAAGGACGGGTCGCTCGCCCGGGCGGCTGACGGTGAAATCAAGGTCGGCGTGCTCTTCTCGCTGACCGGGACGACGGCGATTATTGAAGAGTCGCTGAACAAGGCAACGATCCTCGCGATTGAGGAGATCAATGACGCTGGTGGCGTTAACGGAATGAAGATTGTGCCCGTCATCGAAGACCCGGCTTCAGACCCGGCCACCTTTGCCGAAAAGGCGCGCAAGCTAGTCCTTTCCGACAAATGCGTCTCGGTGTTCGGATCCTACACTTCGGCGAGCCGCAAGGCCGTTCTCCCGGTTTTTGAGAAGCGGAACAATCTGTACTGGTACCCCACTCTTTACGAGGGCCGAGAGTGCTCCAAGAACGTCATCTACACGGGCGCGGTTCCGAACCAGCAACAGGACGATTTCGTGCCGTGGCTCGCCGAGAAATTCGGCAACCGCTGGTATCTGATCGGATCGAACTACATCTATCCGAAGGAAGAGAACAATTACTGCAAGAAGCTGTTGGACGGCCTCGGTGTCGAGGTGGTGGCCGAGGAATACGTGCCGCTCGGCCATTCGGAATTCTCTTCGGTGATCAACAAGCTGCGTGCCGAAAAGCCAAACGTCATCTTTTCAACAGTGGTCGGCGACTCCGTCGTTGCGTTGCATCGTCAGTATCATGCTGCAGGCCTCGATCCCGAGACCATGCCAATGGCCAGTCTAACGACCTCGGAAAACGAAGTGGCAGCGATGGGCGCCGCCGCCGCGGCAGGGCACTTCACTTCGGCACCGTATTTCATGGTTTGGGACTCGCCGGAGAACCAGAAGTTCGTCGAGGCATATCTGGCCCGCTGGGGAGCCGACAAGGTCACTCATTTCGTTTCTGAACCGGCCTACTTCCAAGTGTATCTGTTCAAGCAGGCGGTTGAGAAGCTCGCTGCAAGCGATATCGATCCGAACACGATTCGCGAGGCGGTCAAGGGCGAGGAGATGATTGCGCCGCAAGGCAAGGTGCTCATCGAGTCGGAGAATCTGCATACGTGGCTCTGGCCAAAGATCGGCCAGTGCAAGTCCGACGGACAGTTCGAGATTCTCAAGCAGTCCGCGGACTGGTTGGAGCCGGTGCCCTACTCAGCATATGCCGGTCAGGTTTGCACGGCCGACGGCCTCACGGAAGCTTGACCGCAACGGTCATCGGCTGGCAATTCGAGAACGGGGGCGGCGGTGCTCGCGGCGCCCCCCGAGAATACAGATTGACTCAAGGCGTGAGCGATGGACATCTTCATTTCCCAGCTGGTGACCGGGCTCAGCATCGCCTCCATATTGATGCTGGTGGCGCTCGGTCTCGCCATTATCTACGGCGTGACCGGCGTCATCAATCTCGCCCACGGTGAATTCGTGATGCTCGGCGCCTACTGTGCGTGGGCCCTGCAGACTTATCTCGGCATGGGGTTGCTCGTCAGCATCATTCCCATTTTCCTGCTTTTGGCGCTCTTCGGATGGTTCATCGAGGTAGTCGTCATCCGTCACTTGTATGATCGGCCGCTGGATACGATCCTCGCGACCTGGGGCATTGGCGTGATCGCGCAACAGGCCATTCGCCTGATCGTCGGCGGCGAGCTTCGTTATGTCGAGATGCCATCGGCGCTGAGCCGCAGCGTCAGCATTTTCGGCGTTGAAGAATCGGCCTATCGGCTCTTCGTCCTTGCCCTCGCTCTGCTGCTTTTTGCCGTCACCTGGTACGCTTTTCAGCGGACTCGATTTGGTCTGAAGGTTCGCGCCATCACTCAGGATCGCGCCATCGCCAGCGCGTTCGGCATTAACTCCGGCCGCGTCTATCGCATGACTTTCGCCTATGGTGCCGGCATGGCGGGCATCGCGGGCGCCCTGGTTTCGCCTCTGAAGAGCGTCTCGCCGGAGATGGGCACGACCTATGTCGTGGATGCCTTCATGGTCGTCGTCATGGGCGGCGTGCAAAGCCTGATGGGGACGCTCGGCGCTTCGGGTATTCTTGGAGAACTGACCGGATTCATCGCCTTCTACAGCAATGACACGATGGCCAAGGCGCTGGCGCTGCTGGCTATTGTCGTTCTCATCCGGTTCCGGCCGCAAGGCCTGTTCGCCTCACGCGTGCGCGGCTAACGCCATGTGGCTCGACCCCGCATGATTGGGAAGGAAGACCGCATTGTCCGGTAAGTCGCTAGTCCAGGTTTTGACATACGCGGCGGTGTGCCTGGTGATTCTGCTCGTGCCGCTGGTCGTCGATGACGCCTTCCTGCTGAACAAGTACTCGCGCTATCTGGTGTTTGGTATTCTGGCCGTCGCGCTGAGTCTTTCCTGGGGCTACACGGGGATTCTCAACCTTGGCCAAGCCACGACTTTTGGCCTTGGCTCCTATTGCATGGCGATGGCGTTGAAGCTGAAGACCGTTCCGGTTCATACCGGCAGTGAAGGCCTGCCCGATTTCATGGTGTGGAACAACGTCACCGCTCTGCCGTGGTTCTGGGTTCCGTTTCAGTCGCTGACCTTCGGAATCATAGCCGGAATTGTAGTGCCGGTAGCGTTCGCGGCGGCATTGGGTTGGTTCATCTTCCGCGGGCGCGTTACCGGCGTCTATGCCGCGATCATCACTCTGGCGGCGATGGTCGTGGTCAACCTGCTTATCATCGACCAGCAGCGGTTCACCGGTGGATTCAACGGCATCACCGATCTCGCCCAGCTCGAGATTCTGAGTTTCGAATTCGATGCGTATGGATCGTCCTCATACTATCTGATCGCGATCTGCCTGACCGTTGTCCTTTTTCTCGCCCTTGCCATTACAAAAAGCAAAACCGGACTCGTGCTTCAGGCTATCCGCGATCACGAGGACCGGGTCCGTTTCTTCGGGTACGATGTCGGCCTCTACAAGATCTTCGTGTTCTCGGTTTCGGCGGCGATCGCCGGCTTGGCGGGCATGCTGTACACGATTGTCATGGAGTTCGCGTCGCCAACGTTTCTTGGCGTGCCTCTTAGCTTGTCCGTCGTCATCTGGGTGGCGGTCGGTGGCCGTCAAAGCCTGGTCGGCGCGCTCCTCGGGGCACTGGTTGTGACCGGCGTTCAGGGTGCTCTCTCCGAATCCGAGGCGTTCCTCGATACCTGGACACTGGTGATGGGCGTTCTCTTCGTCCTCGTCGTGTTATTCTTGCCCAAGGGACTGGCTGGCGCCTTCGAAATGCTGGGTCGGCGGTTCGAAAAGAAAGTCGAACCCAGACCGGCGGCCGATGAGACGCCGCAAACTGGCGTCCAGCAATCCGATGGCATAGGGGGGGCGCCGTGACCGCCGAGGAACCCCTCCAACTGGTTCTCGAAAATGTTACGGCGACCTTCAGCGGTTTCGTAGCGGTCTCGAGTCTCGACTTTTCGGTCCACAAGGGCGAACTGCGGTGCCTTATCGGGCCGAACGGCGCTGGCAAGACGACGGCTCTGGATTTGATCTGCGGTAAGGTCAAGCCGTCGGCGGGCGAAATTCGGTTCAAGGGCCGCTCCATAAACCGGATGAAGGAGTATGAGATCGCCCGCGATGGTATCGGCCGAAAATTCCAGGTGCCCAGTGTTTTCGGGGAGCTGAGTGTCCGTGACAATCTCTACATCGCCCATTCCCGGAACTCCGGCATTCTCCACAATCTGGCGAGCTTTGGCCGTAGCGTAGACGCGCAGGATCTGGAGCGCCTGGCCGAGATGGTGGGGCTGGAAGACCACCTTGAAATGCCGGCAACCCATCTTTCTCACGGCCAGACGCAATGGTTGGAGATAGCGCTGCTCGTGGCCCAGGATCCTCAGCTCATTCTGATGGATGAACCAACCGCTGGCATGACCACGCAGGAGACCAAGAAGACGGCCCGTTTGTTCCACCGCCTGCGTGGGCAGCACACGTTGATCGTCGTGGAACACGACATGGGATTCGTCCGGGACATTGCCGAAAAAATCTCGGTCATGCACCTGGGCAAGCTCCTTGCCGAGGGATCGATCACCGAGATTGAGCAGAACCAGGCCGTACGAGATGCCTATCTCGGTTCGGGAGGGATCGGTCGTGCTTGAACTCACCAAGGTCGACGGATTCTACGGTGGCAGCCGTGCTCTGCAATCGGTGTCCATGACGGTAAAGGATGGTGATTTCCTGACGGTTCTTGGCCGCAACGGTGTCGGCAAGACGACGTTGTTGAAGACAATCCTCGGGCTCATTACTCGTGCGAACGGCAGCATAAAACTGAACGGCGAGGAACTGATCGGTAAGCCGCCGCATCTGCGCGCTCGGTCAGGGGTTGGCTATGTGCCACAGGGCCGAGGCATTCTTCCCGGCTTTACCGTCCGCGAGAATCTCATGGTCGGGACCTTCGCCAGCGATGCAAATGCGAGTCAGATCAGTGAGTGGGTTCTTGAGCTTTTCCCGATTCTCAAGGAGTTCCTGAACCGTCGTGGTGGGAATCTGTCAGGAGGTCAGCAGCAGCAATTGGCCGTCGCTCGAGCGCTTCTGACCGAACCTAAAATCATGCTTCTCGACGAGCCCACCGAGGGCATTCAACCCAATCTCGTCGAAAAAATCGAAGAGGTGCTGATCGATCTCAACCGGACCCGTGGTTTGAGCATTTTACTGGTCGAGCAGAACCTGGAGTTCGCTCGCCGCGCGTCCAAGCATTTCGCCCTGCTGGACCGTGGCAGCATCGCCGCATACGGGAGCATAGAGGAATTGAGCGACGATCTCGTGCACCGACATCTCGTTGTCTAAACGAACTTACCCAGCACAACTGAAGCAGGAGAACCAGAATGTACCATGGCGATATTTCGAGCAGCAACGACACGGTCGGGGTCGCAGTAGTCAACTACAAGATGCCGCGGCTTCATACCAGGGAAGAGGTCCTGGCCAACGCCCGTAACATCGGGGAAATGCTGAAGGGGATGAAAACCGGATTGCCGGGGATGGACCTGGTGATCTTTCCCGAGTACTCGACCCACGGCATCATGTACGACGAGAAGGAAATGTACGAGACTGCCTCGGCGGTCCCGGGTGAGGAGACAGCGATCTTTTCGGCCGCCTGCAAGGAAGCCAATGTCTGGGGTGTGTTTTCGATCACCGGCGAACGCCACGAAGACCATCCGAACAAAGCGCCCTACAACACCCTTCTCCTGATGAACAACAAGGGCGAGATCGTTCAGAAGTACCGCAAGATCATGCCTTGGGTGCCGATTGAAGGATGGTATCCTGGTAATTGCACCTATGTATCGGAGGGCCCGAAAGGCCTGAAGATCAGCCTGATTATCTGCGATGATGGAAACTATCCGGAAATCTGGCGCGACTGCGCGATGAAGGGTGCCGAACTGATCGTCCGCTGCCAGGGCTACATGTACCCGGCCAAAGAGCAGCAGGTTCAGATCTCGAAGTCGATGGCATGGGCCAACAATGTCTATGTCGCAGTGGCCAATGCCTCTGGATTCGACGGCGTCTATTCCTATTTCGGCCACTCGGCGATCATCGGCTTTGACGGGCGGACGCTTGGCGAATGTGGTGAGGAGGACATGGGCATCCAGTACGCCCAGCTCTCGGTCTCGGCGATCCGCGACGCGCGTTCGACCGGTCAGTCGCAGAACCACCTCTTCAAGCTGCTCCACCGCGGCTACACCGGCATGATCAACTCGGACGAAGGTGACAGGGGCGTCGCGGCATGTCCGTATGACTTCTACACCAAATGGGCCAGCGATCCCGAGGGCACGCGCGAGATGGTGGAGGCGCTGACCCGACCGACGGTCGGCACCGAGGAATCGCCGATGGAGGGCATTCCCAATCAGAAGACGGCTGCGCATCGCTGATCTTCCAAATTACCGGCGGGACCCGCTTCGGCAGGTTCAGCCGTCCACATTGCCGGGAACACCTTGCGCCCGCCATGCGTGTGACACACGCTGCGTGTGTTGCGGTTCCGTAGAAGAGGAACGGCGCCATGGCGCTTGATGACTATCGGATCACGTCCGAGCCATATTATCGTCCGGTGGGGCACGAGATCGAACAGTTCGAAGCTGCCTACGCCAGCCGCCTGCCGGTCATGCTCAAGGGGCCGACCGGCTGTGGCAAGAGCCGCTTCATCGGCAACATGGCCTGGCGTCTGGACCGGCCGCTGATCACCGTGTCCTGTCACGAGGACATGACAGCGTCCGATCTCGTCGGCCGCTTTCTCCTTGAGGGTGACACGACGGTCTGGCACGACGGGCCGCTCACTCGCGCGGTCCGTGAAGGCGCCATCTGCTACCTCGACGAGATAGTCGAAGCGCGGCAGGATACCACGGTCGTGATCCACTCACTGACCGACGACCGGCGAATCCTTCCGTTGGAGAAGAAGAATGAGCTGGTCACCGCGGGCGCCGATTTCGAACTCGTGATTTCCTACAATCCGGGCTACCAGTCGGTACTCAAGGATCTCAAGGAATCGACCAAGCAGCGTTTCTGCGCCATCGATTTTGGCTATCCCGAACCGGCCGTGGAGTCGGAGATCATCGTCGCCGAGGCGGGTGTCGACCCAAAGCTCGCGGCGAAGCTGGTCCAGATCGCGGAGCGGTCGCGCAACCTCAAGGGCCATGGGCTCGACGAGGGTGCCTCGACGCGCATGCTGATTCATGCCGGTAAGCTGGTCGGTGCCGGCATTGCGCTCGGCGAGGCCTGCAGCATTGCGCTGATCCTGCCGATCACCGACGACCCCGACATGCGTGACGCCCTTGAAGCAGCGATCAGCGCCTGCATCTGAGCGGAGGAACCCTTGCCCGCCAAGGAGACCAGTTTCTTGAAACTCGTCGACGAGGTGACCTCAGCCCCGGCCGAAGCGGCCGCGAAACTCAGTCTCGCCTTTCCCGAACCCTACGCTGCGGCGTGGTTGCGGGCTGTCGCCAAGTTGCGGGATGCTGGTTACGGCGAGTCGGTGGTCGGGAAGTACGAGCTTCACGGGCCGCAGATCGCTCTCCTCGTCGGCCCTGAACCGGCCATCGAGATGGCGGATTTGATCTCGAGTCTGACGATCCGTTCGGGCAGGCGTGCGGCGGAGTGTCTGTCGCTTTCGGCGGAAAGTGTTGCCCGGCGGTTCGGCGACGCTCGGACCTTCCGGCGTTGGCTTGCCATCGTCGCCCGCTTTTCCGGGATGGCACCCGAGTCGGCCGTGAACGTGCTCGAGCGAATGGACACGCTCCTGTCACAGCTATCGCTCGACGCCCTGGAAGGCTGGCTGCTCGCCGGCGTACGGAGCGCCGGCAACGAGGTCGAGCGTCGCCGCGAGTTTTTCCTGGCCGGTCATCCGGAAGCTGAGCGCTGGCTACGGCGCGAAGCAGGCGAAGTGATCTTCGCCGACGTGGATCGGGAGATGAAATCCTTCATCGCGGCTCTTTTCAGCGTGCGGGTGCCGATCCGAGAGCCGGCGATGGGCGCGCCCGAGGCGGCGCGACGCAGGACGAGCTTCGGTGAAGGCCTGATTCGCATGCCGCCGACCTTCCCCGGCTTTCGCGGGGACCAGGCGAAGTCCGTGTTCCGTGCGGCGCTCGCTCACATCGGCGCCCATTACCGCTATTCCAGCGGGCGCTTTCCGCTTGGCGCGTTGAAGCCGATGCAGGTGGCGATCGTCTCGCTTGTCGAGGACGCCCGGGTCGAGCATCTTGCGATCAGGGA
>JAAEOR010000597.1 GCA_024222895.1 Hyphomicrobiales bacterium
AAACCTCCAGATACTGCGCATTCTGCCGTGTCGGGGCGTAGCTCAGCCTGGTAGAGCACCTGCTTTGGGAGCAGGGGGTCGTAGGTTCGAATCCTGCCGCCCCGACCAAACCTATCTTTGTCCGACCCGGAGACATGGGTAACAGTTTGTGCCTGAGATGAGGGTGACAAACGCCCGACGCCGTCCCCCACACAGCCGGTCGTTCCCAGATTGAGCTGGCGCAGACCTCATGGGGTGTGAAAGTCCTGATCAAGGGCACTCCTCAAGGCCGCCGAAATCGGGTAGAGCAGGGATCGAGGGTGGTCTGGTTTTGGCAGAGGTCGCCCATAACCATCGGAGCGAGACGAGCATTGTTTGCGCGTATCTTCAAGCCGGCAAAGACCGCGATGCAGTCGGGCAAGGGCCAGACGGGTGCCTGGCAGCTGGAATACGAGCCAGAGTCGCCGCTCAGGGTTGATCCGCTGATGGGCTACACGTCATCGTCGGACATGCGGCAACAGATTCGACTGGAGTTCGATTCACGCGAGGAGGCGGTTGCCTATGCGGAGCGTCATCGGATCCCCTACCGCGTGACGGAAGCGCACGACTCAGCGCCGAAACTCCAGTCCTATTCTGACAATTTCCGATTCAACCGCTCACAACCCTGGACGCACTAGCGGTCCTCTGGGGAGCGAGTTGGTTGCAAAGCACGGCGATAACGGCCCCGTAGCTCAGCTGGATAGAGCGGCAGCCTTCTAAGCTGCATGTCGCAGGTTCGAGCCCTGCCGGGGTCGCCAGCCTTCTGGATGGGAGACGAATCATGATCAAGGACTTGAAGGCGCAGACCGTCGTGCCGGTAGCTGATCTGAAGAAAGCTGTCCATTGGTACGAAGGCACACTTGGCTTTGACCCGGGCCAGCGTTTCGGGGGCGGCGTATTCTATAACGCCGGCGACGGCACCCAGTTTCAACTCTACGAAACACCCAACGCCGGCAAGAATCCGGCGACTTTGATGGGGTTTCTGACCTCGGACATCGTCGCCGATGTCCGTGACCTCAAGGCGCGCGGCATCGTTTTCGAGGAGTACGATGTCCCGGGCCTGAAAACGGTGGAATCGATCGCCGATTCTGACGGCGCGCGGGCTGCCTGGTTCAAGGACCCGGATGGCAACATTCTCGGTTTCCTGCAGCTATCGGATTGACCGATGCGGTCGCGGCTGTCGGGATGGCGTATCAACGGGTCGAGAGACAGTCGCGCATCGCCTGCGCCATGGCTTCGATCAGCTTGAAATAGTGATCTGGCCCCGCTTCAAGCGTAGTGCCAAGTGGATCGAGAACGCCTGCCATTGCGGCGGAGCCCTCGGTGACGATTGTCACGAGCTTCGGTGTGAACTGAGGTTCCGCAAACACGCAGGTCGTGCTGAGCGCGCCTATCCGCTCGCGGATTTCGGCAAGTCTCGCGGCGCCGGGCATCACTTCGGGGCTCACCGTGACCGTACCGGCCGCGTGGACGCCAAAACGGTTCTCGAAATACCGGTACGCGTCGTGAAAGGCGACGAAGGATCGACCCGCAACCGGTGCCAAAGCCACTTCGACGTCGGCGATCAGCTGATCGAGCCGGATTTTCAACGCGGCCGCGTTGGTGGCGTAGTTTTCCGCATTGTCGGGATCGGTTTCTGTCAGAATACGTTGGATTTCGCTGACGAGCGCTTTGGCATTTTGCGGATCAAGCCAGATGTGAGGGTCGATGGATCCGTGGTCATGGTCACGTTCATCGAGGTTGCCAGCTGTGGCTTCCTCATCGCGATCGACGTCTTGGTGAGCAACGCCGGCAAAGTCGTCGGCGTGGCGAAACGGCAACGTGGAAAGGCCAGGGCTATCGATGAGTGCGATGACCTTCGCGTTGGCGCCGACTGTCCGGATCGGCTTGGCCAGAAACGCTTCCAACTGCTTTCCAACCTGAAAGACAATGTCAGCGTTCTGCAGATCTGCGGCCTGTGACGGTCTCAGGCTGTATGTGTGCGGAGATCCCGCGCCGTCCATGATCAAAACCGGTTCACCGACCCCGGCCATGACGCCGGCCACCAGCGAATGGATCGGTTTGATCGACACCACGACGTCGGGCGCGGCGTGCGCAGTGAGAGTGCCCGCAACAATCGCGGTCATAAACACTATGGACAGACGCTTCATTCGGGGCTGCTCGTGACGTCACGTTATACAATTACATATTGTAACTGTATAACGTTCGCGATAGATCGTGCGCAAGCATGAATGATCGGAAAGGTGTGCTTTATGGGCGGCCAAACGGCACCGTTGGTGTCACTCCACAGCGCTGGGCTTGAAAGGGGCGGACATTGGCTGGTTCGCGATGTCGACCTGGAGGTTCGCCGGGGTCAGATCGTCACGCTGATCGGTCCAAATGGTTCGGGCAAGTCGACAACCGCTAAGCTGGCGCTTGGGATCGCCAAGCCGACGGAAGGGCAGGCACGCCGGCCTGCAAGCCTGCGGGTGGGATACGTTCCACAAAAGCTGTCCGTAGACTGGACCCTGCCGTTGAGCGTCTTCCGGTTCATGAGCCTGACCAATCGGCTCAACGATGCCGAGATCGGTGAGGCGCTGGAGATGACCGGAATTCCGCATCTGGCTCGGGCGGAGGTGCGGCACCTTTCAGGGGGCGAGTTTCAGCGTACTCTTCTGGCGCGGGCGATTGCCCGCAAGCCTGATCTGCTGGTGCTTGACGAACCGGTGCAGGGCGTCGACTTCAGCGGCGAGATCGCTCTCTATGGCCTCATCAAGGACATTCGCGATCGCATCGGCTGTGGCATCTTGATGATTTCCCACGACCTGCATGTGGTCATGGCCGCTACCGATCAGGTCATCTGCCTCAACGGACACATATGCTGTCAGGGACCGCCGCACCTGGTTGTCGAGAGCCCGGCCTATCAGAGCCTGTTTGGCGGCCGGGCAGCGGCGCTGGCGGTCTACGAGCATCATCACGATCACGCTCATTTACCCGATGGTCGCGTTCGCCATCCGGACGGCACCGTGACCGAACACTGCTTTCCCGGAGATGGCCATCATCAGACCACCGATCCAGTCGCGGAGGACGATCCGCCAGCAATGACCGGGCGCCATGCTTGACGACTTCTTCACCCGCGCAATCGTGGCCGGCATCGGTGTCGCCTTGATTGCCGGTCCCCTCGGGTGCTTCATCGTCTGGCGACGCCTTGCCTATTTTGGCGATACGCTCTCCCACGCGGCTCTGCTCGGGGTCGCGTTGGCGTTTCTCTTGCAGGTCGATATCACCCTGTCGGTGTTTGTCGTGTCTGCCGCCATTGCCGTCGGCCTCCTGGTCCTGCGACGGGACGCCACCCTGTCATCCGATGCTCTTCTTGGTCTCTTGTCTCATTCGGCGCTGGCGTTGGGGTTGGTCGTGCTGGGGTTCCTGACATGGGTGCGGATTGATCTGATCGGCCTTCTGTTCGGCGATATCCTGGCGGTGTCCCGGTGGGAGATCGCGATCATTTACGCCGGCGGACTGATCGTCCTCGTTGCACTTGTGTGGATCTGGAGGCCGTTATTCGCGGCAACCGTCAACCGGGAACTGGCGGAGGCCGAGGGGCTCAACCCGGCCCGTGCGGATCTAGTGTTCATGCTGCTTATGGCCCTTGTCATCGCGATAGCGATGAAGATCATTGGCGTATTGTTGATTACGGCGCTGCTGATAATTCCTGCCGCCGCGGCAAGGCAGTTTGCGCGCGCGCCGGAACAGATGGCGGTTCTCGCCGCTGTTTTTGGCGCGGTGTCCGTCGTTCTTGGCCTGTTAGGTTCCTTGCAGTGGGACACGCCGTCCGGTCCGAGCATCGTTGTGGCGGCGGTCATTATCTTTGTCGTGAGCCTGTCGCCGCTCGCCGGGATCGCCGGGCGACGTCGCCTGGCCGAGGGGAAGGCGCGGACGTGATACCAAGGATCCTTGGTGTGAACCATTCGACCCACCCCGTGCTGACCCGCAATCAATCGCTGGTCTATGACACCTTGTCCGACGCGGACGGGCCGCTTAGCGCCTACGCTATCCTCGACCAGTTACGGGACGCTGGCTTCCGGGCGCCATTGCAGGTCTATCGCGCGCTCGACAAGTTGGTCGCCGCGGGACTGGTCCACCGGCTTGAAAGCCTGAACGCGTTTGTCGCGTGCAGTGATCCCGACTGCGATACCCACGCCATGACAGCCTTCGCGATCTGCGAGAAGTGCGGGCAGGTGATTGAATTCGCCGACGACAGGTTTGCCACGCTGCTTGGGCGATGGTCGAAGGCAGCGCACTTCACACCGAGCAAGACAACGATTGAGCTCCGCGGTTTGTGCAGCGGCTGCCGGTCGCCCTGATACCAAGGGTCGTTAATTGTACAGAATCGGTTATAGGCCGTCCGTTCGCAGGAAGCTCGCCTGGAGATCGGCGATCAGGTCTCCGGGATCTTCGAGCCCGATATGCAGCCGCATGAGCGGGCCTTCGGCAGACCACGGGACGGCACTTCGCACCTTGCGCGGATGTGCGATAATCGCCAGGCTTTCAAATCCGCCCCACGACGCGCCGATCCCGAACAGGGCAAGCCCGTCGACAAAGGCCTTCGCGCGGGCCATCGACCAACCATCGAACACCACTCCGAACAAGCCGCTTGCGCCGGCCATATCGCGTTTCCACAGCGCGTGCCCGGGATCGCCAGGCAGGGCGGGGTGCAGCACACGCGCAACCTCTGGTCGGTGGGTCAGCCACTCCGCTACAGTGAGCGCCGATTGCATCTGTCGGTCGAGGCGGACGGCGAGGGTGCGCAGCCCACGCAGTCCGAGATAAAGATCGTCCGGCCCCACACAAAGGCCCAGTGTGCCATGGGTTTCTTTCAGGGCCGGCCAACCGGCCTCATTGGCCGCGACCAGTCCCAGATTAACGTCAGAATGGCCGCCGAGGTATTTCGTGCCCGCCTGCACCGACAGATCGGCACCGTTGGCCAGCGGCTTGAAGAACAGGGGAGTCGCCCAGGTATTGTCGACGATCACCTTCGCACCCTTTCCACGCGCGATCGCTGCGATCGCCGGGACATCCTGCATTTCGAAAGTCAGGGATCCGGGAGGCTCCAGGTACACAGCGGCCGTGCGGTCGGCGAAAAGGTCAGCGATGTCTATCCCGATTTTGGGATCGAAGAATATCGTCTCGATTCCGAGCCGCTTCAGCATCGTATCGGCAAAATGCCGCACCGGCCCGTAAACGCAGTCGACCATGAGCACGGTATCACCCGCCGATAACACGGACAAAAGCGCGACCGAGCAGGCATTGAGGCCGGAAGGACACGAAACGCTACCCGCAGCCCCTTCGAGTTCGGTGACCGCTGACTCCAGCGCATCGCTGGTTGGTGTCCCCCGCCTGCCGTAGAGATAGCGCTGCTTGCGGCCAAGCATGGTGTCGGTGTCCGGAAACAGCACAGTTGACGCGTGGATGACCGGTGGATTGACAAAAGGGCCGGTCAGCGCCTTGTCACGACCGGCCCGGACGACCCGGGTCGCGGCAGTCCATTCTTCACGGTCATCGTCGGATGATCCCATCGTTGATCCTCGGCCGTCTGGAAGCTAAACACTGCGTGCCTATAACACAGGCGATTACCCACCGGCCGCCCTTGACCCGTGTCGGATTATCCCTTGTGATACGGCCGTAAATCACGACCGACAATTCATGTCGGCCAAACCGTTACCGGATCGGTTCCTCGTAAGCGTGTCATGGAGCGGTGATTCAACCAGCCGGGAGGGCTGGTTAAACCAGAAAGGGGACTGAGTATGAGAAATGTAATCGTACCGACAATCGTCGGAGCGGTCCTTTCGCTCTCGATTGCAGGCGCCGGCGCGACTACTTTGGAGGATGTCACGGCGAAGGGATTCCTGCAGTGCGGTGTCAACACCGGCTTGCTGGGTTTTGCCGCGCCTGACGACGCGGGTGACTGGAAGGGCTTTGACGTCGACTTCTGTCGAGCGGTTGCGGCCGCCATTTTCGACGATCCCGATGCGGTGAAATACACGCCGCTTTCGGCGAAGGATCGCTTTACCGCCCTGCAATCCGGCGAAATCGACCTCCTGTCGCGCAATACTACATGGACCATGTCGCGCGACACAGCGCTGGGCCTCGCCTTCGGTGTCGTGACCTATTATGACGGCCAGGGCTTCATGGTGCGTAGCGATGACGCCATTACCTCGGCGCTCGAACTTTCCGGCGCCGCCGTATGTGTCCAGACCGGTACGACGACCGAACTCAATCTCGCGGACTACTTCTCGCGAAACAAGATGGAACTCAATCCGGTCGTCTTCGAGAAGCTTGACGAGGCGACTGCAGCCTACGATTCCGGTCGTTGCGACGCCTGGACGACGGATGCTTCGGGCCTCTACTCGACCCGGCTGGTCCTGAGCAATCCCGACGATCACATCATCCTGCCCGAAATCATTTCAAAGGAGCCGCTCGGACCAGTTGTTCGCCAGGGTGACGAGGAGTGGTTCAACATCATGAAGTGGGTCGGCTTCGCACTGCTCAACGCCGAGGGATTTGGCGTGAAACAGGCGAATGTTGATGAGATGATGGGCAGCGACGATCCAAAAGTTCGACGGCTGCTCGGCGAAGATGGCAGTTTTGGCGAAAACATAGGCCTTACCAACGACTGGGCCGTTAGGGCCATCAAGGCCGTTGGAAACTACGGCGAGATCTTCGATCGCAACATCGGCATCGACTCGCAGCTGCAGATTGCCCGTGGACTCAACGCTCTGTGGACCCGGGGCGGCATCCAGTACGCGCCGCCCATCCGCTGATTCACTGAGCAGGCAGGTATTGGGCAGGAGTGATCCTGCCCAATACCTGTGAGCGTTGCGTATAGAGTAGGCCAATGGCCATCGACAACATAACGCCCGACCGCGATGTCCGTGATGGGCCGCGCGGCTCGATCCTCTACGACCCCAGGATCCGCGGGATCGTTTTCCAGGTCCTTCTCGCCGTCGCCCTCATCGCCTTCTTCTGGTGGATTATTGGCAATACCAGCGAGAATCTCGCGCGCCTGAAAACCGCGTCGGGTTTTGACTTCCTCTGGCAGCGCGCCGGTTTCGAGGTCTCTCAGTCGCTGATCGACTACTCGTCGGACAATAGTTACGCACGGTCGTTTGTCGTTGGACTCCTGAACACGCTTCTGGTTGCGGTCATCGGCATTGTGCTGGCGTCGATTATCGGTTTTCTCGCCGGGATCGCCCGCCTGTCACCCAACCGGGTGATCGCCGGAATAGCGGCCGTCTATGTCGAGACCCTCCGCAATATTCCGATTCTGCTCCAACTTCTCTTTTGGTATCAGGCGGTGCTGCCGATTTTACCGCGACCCAAACAGGCCATCGACCTGCCTCTGGGTGCTAGCCTCAGCAACCGCGGGCTCATGTTGCCGTGGCCAGAGTTTGAGTCCGGCGCGTCGGCCACGTTGATGGCCCTCGTGATCGCTGTTTTGGGTGCCTGGGCTCTCCGTACCTGGGCGCGGCGCCGCCAACTTGCCACGGGCGAGCCGTTTCCGGCGCTGCTGGCGGGAGTCGGGCTAGTTATTCTGTTGCCAACACTGGTTTTCCTGTTCAGTGGCGCGCCGATGACGATCAACTACCCGGAGTTGAAGGGATTCAATTTTGTCGGCGGCCTCCACATCCAGCCGGAATTCATGGCGTTGCTTCTCGGCCTCAGTCTCTACACGGGGACATATATCGCCGAAATCGTTCGCGCCGGTATTCTTGCCGTGTCCCGAGGGCAAACCGAAGCGGCCTACGCCCTCGGATTTCGACCAAACCTGACGTTGCGACTGATCATCGTGCCGCAGGCGATGCGCGTGATCATCCCGCCGCTGACCAATCAGTATTTGAACCTGACGAAGAATTCATCGCTTGCCGTGGCGATCGGCTATCCTGACCTGGTTTCGATCTTTTCCGGCACGGTCCTCAATCAGACCGGGCAGGCGATCGAAGCCATCTTCATCACCATGATGGTCTATCTGGCAATCAGTCTTGTGACTGCCGCCTTCATGAACTGGTTCAATGAACGTGTCGCGCTGGTGGAGCGCTAGCCATGGTCGACGTCCGCGACATCGAGGGTAGACCACCGCCGGGAACCACCGCGGTCAAGCCAGGAACGGCGTCCAGGCTTGCCTACGTGCAAGGCGAGGAGGAGCCGGTGCTGCCGCCGCCGCGGCGCCAAGATGGCGCGGTCGCCTGGCTGCGGGAGGGCTTTTTTTCTTCAACCGGGAACACGATTCTGACGATTGTCGGCGTGCTCTTCATATTGCTGGCGCTTCCGCCTATCCTCGATTGGGCGGTCTTTGACGCCGTCTGGACAGGCGAAAACAGGGAAGCCTGCATCGTCCCCGGGGCAGGCGCCTGCTGGGCCTTCGTGAAGGCAAAATTCAGTCAGTTCATCTACGGTCGTTATCCCATCGACGAACGCTGGCGCGTCGACATCGCCGGCGTGCTTCTGATCGTCGGGACCCTCCTCATGGCGATACCGCGCATACCCTACAAACGCGCTACCGGTATCTTCCTGTTCGGCGTCTATCCGGTCCTGGCGCTTCTGCTCCTCACCGGTGGGAATTTCGACATCTCAGCTTGGGCGCTTCCGAGTTTGATTGTGCTCGGCTGCCTAGCCACGGCCGTTATTGCTTCGTTGGCGGCCAGGGAGCATTCACCCGTATTGGCTAGGTGGGTGGCGCCGGCGGCGATTGGCATTGCGGTGATCTCGCTTGTGACATCGTTCTTTCTTCCCGACCCGGTTCTTACGATAGGTGGCACGGCAATCGCCCTTTCGACGGCTACTGTTATCGTCTGTGGGCTCGTTGGGCTGGGCGCCGGACTTCTGGCTATCTGGAGCGTGGTCGGCCGCCCGGGTGGGCGGTCAGTCCTTGCGGCGTGGTTCCTCGTGGCGATCATTGGCGTGGTCGTGGGGGTCCTGAGCATCGATTTCGGGTTGGAGCACATCGAAACCGGAGTATGGGGCGGGCTGCTGGTGACCCTGGTCGTGGCGTTGACGGGGATGGGGGCGTCGATGCCAATCGGCGTCGCGCTTGCTCTCGGGCGGCGGTCGCGGTTGCCGGTCATTCGCTTCGTCTGCATCGCCTTTATCGAGTTTGTGCGCGGTGTGCCGCTGATTACCGTGCTGTTCATGGCCAGCGTCATGATCCCGTTGTTTCTTCCGCCTGGCGTGAACTTCGACAAGCTGCTGCGTGCATTGATCGGCGTGGCCTTGTTCACCGCCGCCTATATGGCGGAGGTCGTGCGCGGCGGCCTGCAGGCAATTCCGGCCGGCCAATACGAAGCGGCAAAGGCGGTAGGTCTCAACTACTGGCGGTCGATGCGCCTGATCATCCTGCCTCAGGCTCTAAAAATAGTCATTCCGGGCATCGTCAACAGCTTCATCAGTCTGTTTAAGGATACCAGCCTGGTATTGATCATTGGCATCTTCGATCTGCTGGGCATAATCCGCGCCAACTTCAACGACGCCAACTGGGCTTCATCCGGGACACCGGCGACCGGCTACGTCTTTGCCGCGGCCGTGTTTTGGGCGTTCTGTTTCGGCATGTCTCGTTACTCGATCTATACCGAACGCCGCCTCGACACCGGCTACCGGTAAGACATTTGGAGAAGATTAGATCGATGTCCAACGACGCCCTCACATCGCCGTCGCCACTCGAGCCGCCCCGTGACCCCGAGGGCGACATCGCGATCGATATCGTCGGGATGCACAAATGGTTCGGCGAGTTTCACGTCCTGCGCAACATCAACCTGCGAGTCATGCGCGGCGAGCGGATTGTCGTCTGCGGACCGTCGGGCTCCGGGAAGTCCACGATGATCCGCTGCATCAACCGTTTGGAGGAGCATCAGCAAGGCGAGATCATCGTCGATGGAATCCAGTTGACCAACGACCTTAAGCGGATCGACGAAATCCGACGCGAGGTCGGGATGGTCTTTCAGCATTTCAATCTCTTTCCGCACCTGACAATCTTGGAAAACTGCACCCTGGCCCTGATCTGGGTAAGGCGCATGCCCAAGCGTGATGCTGAAGGCGTGGCGATGAAGTATCTCGAACGCGTGCGCATTCCCGAGCAGGCGGACAAGTACCCCGGCCAGCTTTCCGGCGGCCAGCAACAGCGCGTCGCCATCGCCCGCGCCCTGTGCATGAATCCACGCATCATGCTCTTCGACGAACCGACCTCGGCCCTCGATCCGGAAATGATCAAGGAAGTCCTCGAGGTCATGGTCGACCTTGCGAATGAGGGGATGACGATGCTGGTGGTAAGCCATGAAATGGGCTTTGCCCGCCAGGTCGCCGACCGGGTTATCTTCATGGATGCCGGCCAGATTATCGAACAGGCCGACCCGCAGACGTTTTTCAACAATCCGGTCCACGAACGGACAAAATTGTTCCTTAGCCAGATTCTCCATTAGCTGCACTCGACATTCCGGCGTGGGCCATGGTCCGGAGAATCCTCAGGCTCACATTATTCGGCTTCGCGGCGGTCTTTGTCGTCGGAGCTGTCTACCTGCTGGCCGCGTTCATCGGCACGATCTGGCGTCCGGATGCCAGGGCGCTGGGTGGTGAAGACCGGCACCCTGTCATCCTCGTCTGGAGCGAGATCCACACCGATATCATCCTTCCTGCCGCCGGACTGACCGTGAACTGGCAACATACTCTCGGGTCCGATGACGGGAGCTTGGTAATGGTGGATTACTTTGCTTTCGGTTGGGGATCCGAGAGCTTCTACAAGGACGTGCCGACAATGGCGGATATCACGCCTGGCGTGATTGCCACAGCCATGTTCTTCGACCGAACCGTCGTCCATGTCAGCCCGGTTGCGGA
>JAAEOR010000598.1 GCA_024222895.1 Hyphomicrobiales bacterium
ACGCCAAGCGGCAGCGACATCCAGCCACCGATTCGTTCTGACATCCGTCGACCCGAGGCCCGCTGGGTCAGATCGATCCAAACCAGCTCCGATGACCCGCCGCCGATATCGAACAGGATGACGCCGGACGCTCGCGGGTCGACCAGGGAAGCGCAGCCGGCAACAGCCAGGCGTGCCTCGGTTTCCTGTGTAACGATGTCGAGTCGCAAACCGGTTTCCCGTTCGACCCGCTCGACGAAGTCGTCACCGTTTTCCGCGGCCCGACACGCTTCGGTAGCGATCAGTCGAACCCGCTCCACCCGCCGGTGCGCCAGTTTACCCGCACAGACTTTCAAGGCCTCGACCGAACGACCCATTGCCGCATCGCTCAAACGCCGCGACCGGCCAATTCCCTCCCCAAGGCGAACGATGCGCGAAAACGCATCGACAACCCGAAACCCATGCTCACGGGGTACGGCAACCAATAGCCGGCAATTGTTGGTTCCAAGGTCCAACGCACCGTAGAAGCTTCGCACTGGTGTCGAATTTGCTTTCGTGGATTGCCGTTCTGCCGCCGCTTTGCGGTCGGCAACCTGATCGTCTCCAGCCGCGCTTGCTTCTTCGGGCCTGGGGCCGCCGGCCGCAAACACCCGCCGTCTCCGCCGACGCCGGCGTTTACGCGATTTTGGACGCGACGGTTGATCTGGCGTCGGACTTCCCGGCGTCTCAACGCGCGCGGGCTCCGCACGATCTGCGTCCCCGTCAGGCACAGTGCGCGCGTCCGCACGAAGCGGATCGTCGCCCTGGGTCTTTACCACTTTTCCCTCGACCCCGCGCGCCGGCGCGCATTGCGCGGCGCCGCGGCTCCGTGTTTCATGTTCGCCGTCGAGTGTATCAGTTGGTCCGGACCTGACAAGCGCGGCGACAACCGACCAGATCCAGCAGCCGGATGCGCGCGCGGAATCCGGATGCACCGACCCAGCTCGCAATTCTCACACTCGATGTGATCTGCGCCCGCTTCAGCCGGCCTAAAGAGGTTGCATTTCAGAGGGCATCTACGGCGTCATGCGGCTCAACCGTATGATATCATACGCTTATCGCCACCCGACACCGTATCTGCACCCCCGAAGATGCAACGCAGACCGGATGGAGTGTGAGAAAGGCGGGCTACCGTGGATCGACCAAAAACGCCTCATTCACCAGGTTTCGCAAGCTCCCATCTCGCAAATAGAGAAGCGCGGTTTCGAAAGACAACCGACGGGCGTCGGCGGCGCTCTCCGGGCTGGACCAGGCCGAATGGGGCGTGAGCAGCAAGCGGCCGGCGATCGGCGATCCGGCAAGATTCCGATAGGTTTCAACGATGGCGTCATCCGCTCGCGGTGGCTCCACCGGCAAGACGTCGATACCGGCGCCACCGAGCCGGCCCGCCTCGATCGCAGCGATTACCGCCGGAACATCGACGATACCGCCGCGCGCCGTGTTGATCAGCAATGAATCCGGCTTCATCAGACCGATCTCCTCGGCGCCGATCATGCCCTGCGTCTCGGGCGTGAGTGGGCAATGAAGGCTGACGACGTCGCTGACGGCGAGCAGATCACCGAGGTTCGCGATCCGCCGAACGCCAGTTGCGATTTCCAGGCCAGGAGATGCGTAGGGATCGTAGGCGATCACCTCCATGCCGAACGCCTTGGCGCGGAGTGCGGCGGCGATCCCTATTCGCCCAAGGCCGACGATTCCGAAAATGCGACCTCGAATGCGGCGAACCAGCGGCGTGTGCGTGGCATCGAAGCCGGTCACGAACTGGCCGATCGGATCGCGCGTGAGTTCCTCGTGATAGACCACCAACGCACGTCGCAGCACCAGCATCAGGGCCATGGCATGATCGGCGACTTCGCTGGTTCCGTAATCCGGCGTATTGCAGACCGGTATGCCGGCGGCTCCGGTTGCGGCGAGATCGATGTGATCATAACCGACACCGGCACGAACGATCACCCGGCACTTCGGGATTCGCGACACGAACGCGTCATCGATCACCATCTCGTGCCAAACGACGATCCCGTCGGCCTTTGCGAGCACGTCGTCAGGAAGCCGGTCAGGCAAGCGCTCGCGATAGATGTCGAAAACGGTGTCCGGCCCCGCTATCTCGCGTTCGATCAGACCATCGTCCGGGTACTGGGCATCGGGCGTTACGAGGCGAATGGAATCAGGCACTGCTGGGCTCCGGCTGAGAATGGTTCGGGGAGTGATCTGTGTTGACGTTTACACAATGCGCAACCGATGCGATGTGGTAAACAGCGATTGGGGATCGCCGGATGTCCTCGTCTGCGAGACATTGCCGGGCGATCAGCGAAATCCCCAGGGGATGACGAGCTCAAGGAGGAAGGACAACGATGGATCCATTTGCACGACGGAAACTTGGCAGCTCCGACGTCATGTTGCCGCAGTTCGGCCTCGGCGGCGCGCCACTGGGCGAGCTCTTCACCAGAGTGAGCGAGGCGGACTCAGAGGCGACTCTGGCGGCGGCGTGGAACGACGGGGTGCGCTACTACGACACCGCACCGTGGTACGGGCGTGGCCAGAGCGAACACCGCATGGGGCGGTTTCTCTATCGCCAGCCGCGCAGCGAGTTTCTTCTGTCCACCAAGGTCGGCCGCGTCCTCAAGGCACCAGCGCGTCCCGAGAATTTTGAGACCGGATTCTGGACCGGCGGTCTCCATTTCGATCACGTCTTCGACTACAGCTACGACGCCATTATGCGGGCCTATGAGGACAGTCTTCAGCGCCTCGGCTTGAACCGGATCGACATCCTCGTCATCCACGATCTCGACTTCTGGCACCACCGGACCGAACCGCTGGTGAACGCCTATCTGGATCAGGTGGCAACCAGCGGCTACCGGGCCCTGATCGAACTCAAGGAAGCGGGCCTGATCGGCGCCATCGGAGCGGGCATCAACGAGTTGGGCATGATCCCGCGTTTCCTCGAGCTGATGGACCTTGATTTCTTCCTGGTGGCGCTCCGCTACACGCTCGGCGAACAGGACACGCTCGACGTCGAGCTGCCGCTGTGTGTGGAGCGCGAAGCCGGGATCATCATCGGCGGCGTTTTCAGCTCCGGCATCTACGCCACCGGTCCGGTGGCGGGCGCCAAGTACAATTATGTCGACGCCAGCCCTGAAGAATTGGACCGCGCCGGCCGCATCCAGGCGATCTGCGAACGTCACAACGTCCCGCTTGCAGCAGCAGCGCTTCAGTTCCCGCTGCACCATCCCGCCGTTGCCTCGGTGATCCCCGGTGCCATCCTGCCCGAACAGGTATCGGCCAACATCGAGCTGATGCGCCACGATATCCCCGCCGACCTGTGGGCCGAGTTGAAAAACGACGGGCTGATCCGCGAGGACGCACCGACGCCGTGACGGTGACCATCTGCGGAACCTACCCGATGCTCTACGCCTTTTTCGACGAGGCGGGAGCACTGCGCCGTGACGCAACTAGACGCCAGGTGAATGCGGCGATTGCCAGCGACGTGGCCGGCATCGCGGTTCTTGGCCTTGCGACCGAAGCCAACAAACTGACACTGGCGGAACGGCGCGCCCTTGTCGAATGGACGATCGATGATGTTGGTGGCCGGGTGCCGGTTGCGGTCACGATCGCCGACGGCAATGTCGGCGATATGATCGAGAGCGCTGTTCATGCGCGGCAAGCTGGCGCTCATTGGCTGATACTCCAGCCGCCGCGCCCACCGGTCGGTGAACGCGAGCTGATGCGTTTCTTCGCCGCGGTCGCCGGCGCGGTCGACTGCCCGGTCGGGATTCAGAACGCTCCGGAGTTCCTTGGCGTTGGGCTCTCGCCGGAAAACCTGATCGCGTTGCA
>JAAEOR010000599.1 GCA_024222895.1 Hyphomicrobiales bacterium
ACTGGAAGACGCACAGATCGTCGAACCGGAATGCCGCTTCGAAACCGGACAGATAGAACTCCCACATCCGGCAGAACCGCTCGTCACAAAGCGCCACCGCCGCCTGGCGATTGGCGAGGAAGCGTTGGCGCCACGCGCGCAACGTGTCGGCGTAATGCAGACGAAGCACTTCGAGATCGGAAAGCACAAACCCCGATTTCTCGATGACCGGCGCCACTTCCGACAAAGCCGGACTGGCGCCGCCTGGAAAGATGTACTTCTCGACCCACGAACTGGTGTGAACCGGGCCGTGGACCCGGCCGACCGAGTGGAGCAGCAGGACGCCGTCCGGATTGAGGATGTCGAAACACTGCTTGAAAAAGCGCGGATAGGAGTCGTGGCCGACATGCTCGAACATGCCGACCGAGACGATGCGGTCGAAGCGGTCGGTGACGTCCCGGTAGTCCTGCAGGAGAAAACGGACCCTGGCTTCGAGGCCGCGCTCGGTGGCCCGCTCCTGCGCCACCGCCAGTTGCTCGCTCGACAAGGTAACCCCGGTCACCGTCACGTCAAAGGTCTCGGCAAGGAACAGGTCAAGCCCGCCATAACCGGAACCGATGTCGAGCACGCTCATTCCGGGCTTCAGCAGGAGTTTCGCCGCGATGTGCTGTTTCTTGCGTATCTGGGCTTCGTCGAGATCGAGGTCCGGTGTCTCGAAATAGGCGCACGAATACTGCAGGTCGTCGTCGAGGAAGAGTGAATAGAGGCTCCGGTCGATATCGTAGTGGTGCTCGGCGTTGTCGCGGGCGCGCTTCCTGGTGTTGATCATGCCGAGGCGTCGCCGGAGATAACGGAAGCGGGGCAGAAACGCCGAAAACCAACTGGTCTGCGGGTCGTTGTCGTTCGAGAGGACAAGGGCGAGGAAATCGTAAATCGAGCCGGCCTCGACGGCGAAGCTGCCGTCCATGAACGCCTCGCCCAGTTTCATCTGCGGGTGGAGGATGATGGCACGCTCGACCGCGGCCGTCGCAAACCGGATACGGACCGGATCCGGGCTGCCGTCGCCGAAGCGATGAAGATCTCCCGCCGGATCGACGACCTCGAGCGACCCTGTCTGGATCGTTCGTTCAAGAAAACGACGAAGTAACGTATTCATCGGGCGGATCAACCTTGTTGCGTGATAGTTTCCATTGTTCCTTTGAACCACG
>JAAEOR010000600.1 GCA_024222895.1 Hyphomicrobiales bacterium
CCGTGATCGGTATCGTCGCCGGCGTCGGCGTGCTCATCGGTCTCGCCTTCCTCGTGGCGCCGGTCACCGCGCTGGTCGCGGGGCTCTTCACCGATGAGATTGCCGCCGTTGTCGAGCGGACCCATTATCCGGATGATCGGCCGGGGTCCGACCTGCCAATCACCGAGGCGGTCGCAGACGCACTGCTCTTTGCCGGCGTGGTCATCCTGGTCAACCTTGTCGCGCTCGCCCTGCTTCTGGTGCCCGGCGTCAACCTCATCGCCTTCCTGGCCGGCAATGGCTACCTGCTCGGTCGCGAGCATTTCGAGGCGGCTGCCAGGCGGTTCCGCAGCCGCGAGGAGGCGCGTCAGTTGCGGCGCGACAACGCCGGTTCCGTGTTCATCGGCGGTCTGATCATTGCACTGTTTCTGTCTGTACCGCTTCTCAACCTGCTCACGCCGCTCTTCGCCATGGCGATGATGACTCATGCCCACAAGCGGCTGAGCCGGCCCGCGCCGATCTGACAGGGGATGAGTTAACCCGGTTGCGACCGAGCCTGCAGCGCTTCGGTGATGTCGTCGAGGGCGGCCGGATCGTCGATTGTCGCCGGCATTCGATAGGACTCGCCGTCGGCAATGCTGCGCATGGTTCCGCGCAGGATCTTGCCGGAGCGTGTCTTCGGCAACCGAGAGACGAGCAGCACGGTCTTCAGGGCGGCGACCGGTCCGATTCGTTCCCGGACGAGCGCCACGATCTCCTGCTGGATGGCCAAGGGCTCGGCGCTGACGCCGGCCTTCAAAACGACGAAGCCGAGCGGAAGCTGTCCCTTGATACGATCGGCTGTTCCGATCACAGCGCACTCAGCGACCGCGGAGTGGCTGGCAACCACTTCCTCCATGCCGCCCGTCGACAACCGATGACCGGCAACGTTGATGATGTCGTCGGTGCGGCCCATGATGAAGAGATACCCGTCGGAATCGATATAGCCGGCATCGGCAGTCTGGTAGTAACCGGGAAAGACCGAGAGATAGTTGGCACGGAACCGTTCGTCGTCGCCCCACAAGGTTGGAAGCGCGCCCGGTGGCAAGGGCAG
>JAAEOR010000601.1 GCA_024222895.1 Hyphomicrobiales bacterium
CGGCGAGGCGGTCGGCAGCGATGCCAGCGAAGCCAATGGTGGCGCCTTCAAGGTTAAACGCGAAGGTGATCTCTCGATTGTCCACATCGGCCACGAGCGCTACGAGATCCCTGACGCCGTGATCTACGGCGGGTGAGTCGGCGGGGCTGCCGGCTCTGTCGAAAATCGTTAGAGGCGCTGGTGTCCCGGTGGATCAACCGCGATCCCGCAGCCCTTGAGGACGACGGCGACCAGTGTTTCCGCCGCACGGTCATAGTCGGTCGCGCTGAGGCGTCGGGTCTGCAGGTGGTTGCGGGCAAGCACGTCGAAGTCGGCGTAGTACTGGGTTGACGCCCAGAGCATGGTGAAAAGGTGGATCGGGTCGACCGGGTCCATCTTTCCCGCGGCGGCCCAGGCCTTGAACACCTTGGCCTTTTCCAAGGTTATCGCCAGCATATGGGCGCGATCCTTGCGGCTGATGAAACGACCGCCATGCACCGCCTCGTTGGCGAACATGCGCGACTGCGCCGCGTGGCGGCGGGAGAAGTCGAGCTTTGCCCGGATATAACCGGCGATCGCTTCCGCCGGCTCGCGATCCAGCGTCAACTCGTCGAGGGCCTTGTCCCATTCGCCGAGAAGGTCATCGATGATTGTGCGGTAGATCGCTTCCTTCGAGCCAAAGTAGTAATAGACATTGGCTTTCGGCAGTTTCGTTCGCGTCGCGATTTCGGCGATGCTGGCGCCGTCATAGCCCTTCTCGGTGAAGACCCCGATGGCGGCATCGAGGATCGCCTTCTTGTTGCGGGCGGCGATGCGCGTGTCGGTATTTGCCGTCCCGGCCTGCTTGCGTCGTCCCGTCATTGTCCTGGCCTGCCTCGTGCCCAACAGCGCCGTCGGAGCCTCGCTGACTTGGCCCCGCATGTCCACCAGGAAAAGTGGACGAAGGCGTCAGGATCGCCGGCCAAAAAAGTTGACGCAAGCGTCAAGTTCTGCCTATGCTCGGCCATCGTTGGAAAAGGATGGGACATGAGCGTCGCGCTCCGGGATGCCATGCGGGAGACACTCGTGGACTGGCCCGCGGACCTCGATCCGGCGTGGCGCCCGATCGTCGCCGACACCGAGCTCGGCTTCGAACAGATCGACTCCGACCTCACACTGGAACCCTGGGAACCGATCTTTCCGGCCCGCCGCGAGCGCGTCTTTCCGGGCGCCCCGAAAGGCGCGCACATCTTTCGCGCCTTTGACGATATCCTGCCCGACGACGTGCGTGTCGTCATCCTCGGCCAGGACCCCTACCCGTGCCCCGCTTTCGCAACCGGCCGGGCGTTCGAGGCCGGCAATGTGGTGCAGTGGCGCGAACTGGAGAAGATGTTCTCGACCAGTGTCCGGACGTTCATGCAGCTGATTGCCGAGGCGCGGACCGGCAAGGCAAACTATGCTCAATCGATCGACGACTGGGACCGGCTCATCGGTGATATTGAGGCCGGGCGCATTGATCTGGAGCCGGCGGCCGAGATTGCCGATCGCTGGGTTCATCAGGGCGTTCTTCTCCTCAACTCGTCCTTCACACTGAGCCGTTTCGCGGTCGAAGGGGATCCGCATCAGGTGCGCGGCCACCTGCCGCTCTGGCGGCCGATGATTCTGGCCGTGCTCCGCCATCTTGCCGATTGCGGCAAGCCGGTCGTACTGATCGCCTTCGGCACACAGGCCGCCGATGCCATAACCGCGGCAGGCCTTGCCGAAGAAGGGGTTTCGCCGAATGTCGCTTGCGTGATCCGTGAGCATCCGGCCTTCGCCAAGACGGTGCTGGCGCTGGAAAACTCCTTCGTTGTCTGCAATCGCGCCCTTGCAACGGCGGGCGCCGAGCCGATCTCCTGGTAGGCACAATGACC
>JAAEOR010000602.1 GCA_024222895.1 Hyphomicrobiales bacterium
ATCCGCGCATAGTCCTCTTTGCTGAGAACCATCACCTTGCTGTCGCGGGCGGCAACCACGTTCGCGGTCCGCTTGACGCCGGCGAAGAACGCCAGCTCTCCGAGCGGCTCGCCGGGCCCGATTTCCGCAATCGCTTCCTTCTTGTCGTCGAGCAGCACGACGAACCGGCCCGAGAGGACCAGATAGAGCTTGTCCGGAGGATCGCTCTGCCTGATCAGCACCGTGCCGCGTCGCACCGTCCTGACGGTGGTGCTTGCCTCCAGCCGCTCGAGGCCGTCCGGATCGACATCCGACAGTGTCGGAATGGACGACAGCGAGGGTTCGCGGCCATGCTGTTGAAGCGATCGCGTCGGTTCGGTGATGGCATTCTCGGCTCGGGTCATGCTGGCTGGCAAGCTTGTTCAGCGTCGACGCAAGGTAACCCAATGCGCGTTGCTTGCCTACCGTTTTTGAATCGTGATTTATCCTTTAATTTGAGATAGTTAAGGCGTATTTCTGATCGGATTATTTAAGGCAAATCCAAGCTATTGGACGCCGCGCCGGCACGGCATTTTCCCGGGCTTTTCGATTCCTGTGATACAATCCCGATGCGTTGGTGTGCGCTTCGTCGGTTCCGGACAATTCGGCCGAAGCGCGGCTCGGCATGGTCGATGCGGCAGATGCACGGAGGGTCCCATGGTCAGGCTTCTTGTTGCGTTCGGTTTCACCGGCTTCACCTTGACCGCGGCCTTGGCAGGTGACGACTGCGGACGCGTCATGCTTCTGCCCAGCCAGGGGCAGAGCGGGCTTTGTGTCACCAGCGACTGCAGCGAACGATCGACCACGAGGGTCGCGCTCACCGGCGAGATCGTCGACGCCTGCCGCCACGGCGAAGCGACCTGGAAGATCGAGACCGATGGCGATCAGGCGTTGTTTTTTCCCGAAGACGATCTGGCGCTGGAAGTCGTCGTTGATGGAAGTCCCTGCTTTTCACTCGATCTGGCCGCCGGTTTCGAAGCCGATTTTTTCGACGAGGAAACGCGACTTAGCGGCAACGGCAAGGTCTTTGATGCCGCTCTGGAACTCACCGGGCGGATCAGGAGCGAGGTCTCCAGCCGCGTCGCCGGCACCGTAGACGTCTGCCCGACAATGAAGCATGCGCGGGTCGCGACGCCCAATCCGCAGGACTCGGATCCCGACAGTGCGCTGCCCCAAAGGATGGCCGTGTCGAGTGTCCTCGCAAGAAAGGATGGGCCGGCCAATCGTTGGCAGATGGGCGTGGGGACCAACCGTGACGGAGCGGCGCACTTGACCGTCTCCGCATCGCTGGAAGCCTATTGCATTGACGCCGACAAGCGGGCGCCGGAGTCGGTCGACTCCTTCACCCTGTTGACGGGCGAGAACAGTTCGATCTTGTCGAACTCCGTAGAGAAAATCCTGGCGAATTCATCTTTGGGGCCGGAAGTCACTCTGTATTGCATTTGGCTCTCGCGCGACAATGAACGAAATCCCGGTGACTCGATCAGTGCCTTTGATCGAGACATGCTTGGGTATTGCCGTTCTGACCCGGAGCTTGACCCGCCGCTGATGTGACCGGTGGGCAATGGCGCAGCCACACATCGGTCACGCGGATCCGCGTCTACGGTGAATCTTCAGTTTGCGATTTCAGACCTGTTTTGACAGAAGGGTCTGCCGGGGACGCGTCCCGCGACCTGCAGCGCCAATGACTCAAACCCCTCGCGAATTTTCGCAGAGAGCGTCCCTGACCAAAGCCTGGCAGAGCCGCCACTCCGGGTCGTCTTTGATTATATGCCATGGCGCACATCGTCGGTAAGCGTCTTGTGAGCCCCGCCTTCCGCTGGTTTTGATTTGGCGTCACAGTGTTTGCATGAGCATGGTGATGTCAAAGGAAGTGTCCACTAACGATTTGGTGGACACCAAGGAAGAGCGGCTGGTCGGTACGCGTCGGCG
>JAAEOR010000603.1 GCA_024222895.1 Hyphomicrobiales bacterium
CGACGAACTGCGCGCCGAGAAGATCCTGCAGAACCGCCTGTTCGCCAACGACAAGATTACCGTGCTCTGGGATTCCGTTGTCGAGGATGTTCTCGGCGACGACGGTCCGCCTCTCTCGGTAACCGGACTGCGGGTCCGCAATGTCAAGACCAGAGAGACCAGCGACCTGCCATTTGGCGGCGTGTTCGTCGCCATTGGCCATGCGCCGTCGGTGGAATTTCTCGCCGATTCCCTTCAAACCAACGCAGGCGGCTATGTGTGGACCGCGCCGGACTCCACCGCCACCAACATCCCGGGGATATTCGCTGCTGGTGACGTGACTGACGATATCTATCGCCAGGCAGTCACGGCAGCAGGCCTCGGTTGCATGGCGGCTCTCGAGGCCGAGAAATTCCTGGCTGAAGTAGTCGAAGAGACCGCCGAAGCGGCGGAGTAACGACCGGAACCCGCATATGGACTGGGACAAACTCCGCATCTTCCACGCCGCCGGCCAGGCGGGATCCTTTACCCATGCGGGCGAAACGCTCAACATGAGCCAATCGGCCGTCAGTCGCCAGGTCAGTGCGCTGGAACAGGATCTCGGCGTTTCCCTGTTCCACCGCCATGCACGGGGCTTGATTCTCACCGAGCAGGGCGAGGATCTGTTCCGCGCCGCCGACGATGTGACAATGAAGCTTGAGGCCGTGCGGGCCAGGCTGGCAGACTCGTCCAACGAGCCGACTGGTCCGCTGCGCCTGACGACAACGGTGGGATTGGGCTCAACCTGGCTGACGGAGCGCATCCACCAGTTCATCGACCACTATCCGGACATCAAACTTCAGCTGATCCTCGACGATGGCGGCCTCGACCTCAACATGCGCGAAGCGGACATCGCCATCCGCCTGCAGCAGCCAACCCAACCGGACCTGATCCAGCGGCGGCTATTCACGGTGCACATGCACCTCTACGCGGCACCCAAATATCTGGAACGCTTCGGCCATCCCCAGTCGCTCGAGGATCTCGACGAACATCGAATCGTCACCTTCGGTGTACCGGTCCCCAACTATCTGCGTGACGTCAACTGGCTCGAAAGCGCCGGGCGGGAGTCAGGTGAACCGCGAACTCCGATCCTGCGGATCAACAATCTGCTGTCGATCAAGAGCGCCATCGTTCGCGGTATCGGGATCGCCGTCCTCCCCGACTATATGGTCGAGGGAGAGTCGCAACTGGAGCGCCTGCTTCCCGAGGCGGAGGTGCCGAGCTTCTCGACCTATTTCGTTTATCCGGCGGAGCTCAAAAGTTCGGCACGGGTCCATGTCTTCCGGGACTTCCTGTTGTCGAAAGCCCAGAATTGGTCATTCTGAAGATGCAACCCCCGTCTGTTGCATTTTTACACTGCCCGACACTTTATGCACAAGAAACCGAATATTCTCCTGCACAATCCTTCAGCAGTTGTACAATTAATTGTCGATGCGGTGATTCGTTCGTCAATTCCTCCCTACGCGCGAAGGATCGCATCGTCTGTTCCTCTCTGGAAGGTTTGTCGCTCGCGTTGCTGATGCGGCAAAGAACTGCCGGGCCATTAAGGCCCGGCCTTTTCTTGTAGCGTCCCACTTCCACCGATGTCATCGGCATCGTTATTGTCGGCGGCCGCGCAGATGCACAGGCCAGCGCCAGGGAAGCCGGCAAACGGTCGTTGATCCTTACGGAGTCGCTCCCGGGCGATTTCCATTATCCGTTCCCGCGCAACAGACGTCCGCGTCGACTTTCGAGAGCGCTCGTGGCCCGTGCGCGCCGTGACGGGCCGTGTTGCAGCTGGTAAACGGGTCTCCCCGATTGGCCGGGCGATCGACCTTATACCAACCCAACAGGCAGACCAGATGATTGAGACCCACGATATTACCCGACCGCGCCGCGAACAGGTGGAGGCGCTTCGGGAAATCGGCGCCGCCACGGCCAGCAGTACGCTAGCACTGATGGGCATCCGCAACGCCCATATTGCCGGGCCGATCGCCCGCACGCCGGGGCGGAGCATTGCCGGGCCGGCGCTGACGTTGCAGTTCATGCCAAAACGCGAAGATGTCTACAGCGACGACGAATATGCCGAGCCGGAACTGCAACTCCACCGCCACGCGCTCTATCACACCCAGCCCGGCGACATCGTCGTCGTCGACGCCCGCGGCGACCTGAAGAGCGGGATCTTCGGCGACATGATGCTCACCTATTTCAAGGGCAAGGGCGGCATCGGCGTCGTCATCGACGGCTGCATTCGTGACTATCCGAATGCCAAGCGGCTCGATCTCGGGCTCTGGGTGTCCGGCCTGACGCCAAACTTCCACACCCAGACCGATCTCATGCCGTTTGCGGTCAACGAACCGATCGCCTGCGGCGGCGTGTTCGTGATGGGCGGCGATATCATCGTCGCCGATGACGACGGCGCGGTCGTCGTTCCGGCGGCGCTGGCGCAGGAAGTCATTGAAAAGGCCTCGGAGCACCACGAGTGGGAGGTCTTCTCCCGGCAACGGCTTCTGGAGGGCGGAGAACTCAAACGCTACTACCCGCTGTCGGATGCGGCGCGCCCTGAATATGAGGCGTGGCTGAAGGAGCAGGCAAAGACCGACTGATTGCACCGGAGCCAGCGCGAGCCCCTGTCGCCAGATCCGTCCATCGACCGATCAGCGCCTGCCACAAAGCCGGACATCCGGGCCTATATCGTCCCCAAGGGTCCCATGGAGAACAGACGTGTCCAATACCCGCATTGCGGACATCCGCGTCACACCGATCGCCTTTGCCGATCCACCGCTCCTGAACAATGCCGGATGCCATGAGCCCTTTGCTCTGCGGTCGATCATCGAGGTCGAGACCGATGGGGGTGTTGTCGGACTAGGTGAGTCTTATGGGACCAAACCGGTGCTTGCCGGCCTCGAGGCGGTGGCGCCGAGACTGGTCGGCCGCGATATCACGGATCTGAACGGCCTCTGGCGGGTCTGTCGCTCGGCTCTCGGCGAAGGCCCCGATCAGCGCCTGCTGCCTCGCATCGTCGGCGCGATCGAGGTCGCCTGCTGGGATGCCTTCGGCAAGGCAACCGGGCGGCGGGTCTGCGATCTTCTCGGCGGGCAGGTTCGCGACGCTGTGCCGTTTTCAGCCTACCTGTTCTACAAGTTTGCGCGTCACCACGGCGCACAGGAAGGCGACACCTGGGGCGAAGTCCTGACGCCGGAACAGATGGTCGACGAAGCGCGAGCAATGATCGACGCCCACGGCTTCCAGGCGATCAAGCTCAAGGCCGGAGTGTTCGAACCGGCGGAGGAGATTGCTGCCCTGCATGCCCTTCGTGCGGCATTCCCGAAGGCGCCGTTGCGGATCGACCCCAACGCCGGCTGGCACGTCCACACCACACTGAAGCACCTGCCTGAGCTGACCGGGCTACTGGAATACCTGGAAGACCCGACCCTGGGCATCCCGGCCATGGCACTGGTGCAGGCCGCGACCGACATTCCGCTTGCCACGAATATGTGCATCGTCCACACCGATGACTTGGCCCCCGGACTGTCCGCCGGCGCCGCCCGAGTCATCCTCTCCGACCACCACTACTGGGGAGGGCTGCAGGCTTGCCGGGAACTGGCTCGTATCTGCGCGGTCTGGGACATCGGCCTGTCGATGCATTCCAACTCGCATCTCGGAATCAGCTTGGCGGCGATGACTCATCTCGCCGCCGCCACGCCAAATCTGACCTATGACTGCGACACCCACTACCCCTGGCAGGTCGACGAGGTGATCGTCGGCGGCAAGCTTCCGTTCAAGGGTGGTTCGCTGGGCGTGCCGGATGGCCCCGGCCTTGGTATCGAACTGGATCGGGACGCGCTGGCGCGGCTGCATGACAACTACCTGACCTGCGGGATTACCACGCGCGACGACGCCAGCGAGATGCGCAAGCATTGGCCCGACTTCGCGGCAATGCGGCCGCGATTCTGACGCGGGCTGGAAAGCCACACCTATCGTTGGCATGGGCAGGTGAGCGCCGAACAGCCGGTCCGTCGGTTTCCAGGTCGCCCTTATACCAAGGGTTAGCCTTTCACCCCGCCGACGGTCAGTCCCTCGGCAAGAAAGCGTTGCGCATAGATGTAGAGGACGGCGACCGGAATCGCGGTCAGCAACGAGGCGGCCATCAACTGCCCCCAGGGAAGGATATCGCCCACCACCATCGACTGCAGGCCGATCGGCAACGTTCGCAGGGACTCGCTGGTGATGAAGACGAACGCGAACAGGAACTCGTTCCAGGCGTTGGTGAAAGCGAACAGCGCGACCGCCAACAAGGCCGGGGCCGCCAGGGGCAGCGTAATGCGCCAGAAGGCATACAGGCGACTGGCGCCGTCGATCATCGCCGCTTCCTCCAGTTCGACCGGAATCGAACGGAAATAGCCCATCATCACCCACGTCGCGAAGGGCAAGAGGAATGTCGGATAGGTGAGTATGAGGGCGCCATATGTGTTGATCAGCCCGAGTTCCGTCAGCGTCTGATAAAGGGGGATGAACAGCAATGTTGCCGGAAGCAGGTAGGTGATCAGGAGGAAGCTCGTAAGCAGGCCGGCACCGCGAAACTTGAGCCGCGACAAGGCATAGGCCGCAAGCGATGCGAGGGCGACCGAGATGATTGTGCTGAGAGTGGCGACGAGGACCGAGTTCCCGAACCATTTCAGGAAAGGTGTGTCCTGAATCAAGGACGTGAACTGTCCGAGCGTCCCGGGATCCGGCCAGAATATCGATACACGTTGACTGATCTGGGGCGTCGTCTTGAAGGAGGTGACAGTGACCCAATAGAACGGGAACAGGACGAAAACCATGAACGGGAACAGGATCAACAACCGGGTGATCAGGCTTCTGCGTTCACGCCCTGCCCGTTTGAGTATCGGTCGATGGGACGACCGTCCGAAGAGCCTGTGGATAGCATCGGACAGTTTCTCAAGGCCCTCGAAAATCAACTCGAAAGGCAGGAACAGCAGGTCCAGCAGCCGGCCCATGACAAGCCCGAGCAGCGCCAGAACCCGATCGCTGATGGTTGGCCCCTTATCGGTCGCAGCCTGCTTGTCGTCCTGCCGCATGAATTTCGCCAGCAACCAGATCAGAAGCGCCATCAGCGGGGCGACGCTGAAGGCAATGGCGATGCCGGGCCCGTATTGCAGGGACCCGATCGCCTTCTCATAGGCAAGGATCGAGTACAAACGGGTCGCACCGCCGGGACCGCCACCGGTCATCAGGAAAATCAGGCCGAACTGGTTAAAGGTCGAGATGAACGACAGGAGCAACACGACGACAATGACGTATCGCAGCCCCGGCAGCGTGACGTTGCGGAAGCGCTGGACGACATTCGCACCGTCGACCTCGGCAGCCTCCAGCTGCTCGCGATCAATCGCCTTCAGGCCGGCGAGAAGCAGCAGGACGTAGAACGGAATCCCTTTCCAAACGTTGACCGCAATGATGCTTGGCATCGCCAGGTCCGCGTCCGAAAGCCAGCCTAACGGTTTGTCGATCAGTCCAACGCCCTGAAGGATGGGGTTCAGGCCACCAAAAATCGGGTCGTAGATGCTCTTCCAGGCCAGAGCGGTGACGATTTCCGGCACAATCCAGGGAAGCAGCATGATGCCGGTCAACACGCTACGGAAGGGAATCCGGCTGTTGAGAATCATGGCAATGGTCATGCCGGTGACGATCTTGACGGCGAGCGACCAGAACGTGAAACGAATGGTGTTCTCCAGGGAGAACAGGAAATCGCTGTTGGTCAGCAGCCGCTGATAGTTTCTGAAGCCGACATATTGGGTCTCGCCGGTCAGAAAATTCAGCGAGGTTGTACTCAGGAAAATGGCGTTGATGAACGGCCATGCGATCAGGCCGACCATGATCAAAACCATGGGCAGCACGAAGGGGATCGCGACCTTCCAGTCGCGCCCCAGAATACTCCGAAGCCGGCGCGCCCTGATGACCCGAGCCGGTCGCAGCGCAGGTGCACTCAGATGAACCGGATTATCCATGAGGCTTCCCTTCGAAGGAACTCAACACGCGGACGATCCTGTGGTCCGACCCAGAACCAAAAAACTGCCGGCGGCGCGCATCCGGAATCTGCACCTAATACCAAGGGTGCTTGATACGACTACAGGAGACCGCGCCGCGTGAGCGCTGCGGTTCAGGCACACCGAAAAAAATCGACAGGCACGTTGTGTCCCAACAAACGCGGGGGCGGCCGAGGCCGCCCCCCAAAGCGCCTATGGCTGCATGATGCCGCCTTCTTCGAAGATCTCGACGATCTTCTGGTTTGCATCCTTGACCGCATCGGTCGCACTCATGCGGCCGGAGATGACATTGGCTGCCATCTGTTCCACGACACCCTGGGCACGAATGGCATCGATGGCGGCATTGGGGTCGGCCGGCCATGACGCGCCGATAAACGGATCCTCAACGCTGACCTGTTCCTTGATGATCGCAAAGTTGGGATCAGCCGAGATCAACTCCTCGGTCCACAGATTCTCGTAAGCCGGCATGAACAGCCCGCCAGCCACCTCGGACATCGGAACGAAGTTCTTCGGATCCAACAGATCGAGGGCCAATTGCTTGGCAAGATCAACGTTTGGTGCGCCCTTGAATATCGTGAGCCAACCGTTGGTGTTGCCGCCGTCACGGCTGTCGCCATTGTTGGCTTCCGGCGCACGCAGCAGCACGATGTCCTTGAAGATCGGGTTTTTGTCGCGCTTGGCCTGGGCGTACACACTGAAGGCGTTGTGCGTGTAGCCAATGCTACCCGCCAGATACGCCTCGTTGTTGCTGATGTCGCCCCAACTTTCGATGCCTGGAGGCAGCATTGGGCCATACTTGCCGTCGCGATTAAAGGTCTCGGCGATCCACTCAACCGCGGCCACGGTTTCCGGCGAATCGAACTGGACGATCAGGCCGGTCTCGTCGGTGTAGTGCCCACCAAATGCGAGGATGACGCTGTTCAGGAAGCCGTAGCCGTCACCACTCTGGTTGGGTGTTGCGCCCCAACCCCAAAATTCGTTGTCGGGGTCGGAAATCGCCAGCGCGGCCGTCCGGCGATCCTCGTAGGTCGTAAGGCTGGCGGGATCGATCCCCTTCTCCTTGAGCTTGTCGCCGCGGATGAAGTAGCCCGTGGTTCCCGCGATGAACGGTATCGCTCGCCACTTGCCGTCAAACTGGCCGTTCTTCGCCGCGTTGATCCCCGGCATGATATTGCCGTACTTACTGACCGCCTCGTCGACGACGTCGGTGACGTCCTCGACCAGGTCGAGCAAGGTCATCTGTGCGATGCTGACATTACTGGTGTAAGCGATATCCGGTGGATTGCCGGCACGGACCGCGGCCGACATCTTGCCCAGAAAGTCACCGAAGGACTCGGGATTTGTCGTCGAGATGTCGAGTTCGGCACCGTTAGCCTCGGCAAACTCAATGACCGTGTCGCGGAACAGGGTCTGAGCCTGTTCGAAATACTCAGTACGGTGAATGACGGTGAGTTTGCCCGCGGAGCCTTCCGGCAGGTCTTTCTCATCATCCTCAGCGAATGCAGGGATTCCGTGACCCGCTGCGAGCAGGCCGGCGCCGGTGGCGGCGGTCCCGCGAAGGACGTCTCGACGGCTTATCTTCTTGAAACTCATGACGGCTAGTTCCTCCCGGTGACGCGTTTCTTTTGATGCGATGGTCTCGCAGGCCGGCGTTCACAGAAAACTCAAGATGTTGCCGGTCTGGCTTCCCCCCTTTGCACTCGCCTTTTCCATTTCGAGGCGGACAGTGACTGTACGCCTAATTCATTGCTGGTCAATTTGCCGGGCAGATTTTTCGTCCGACCTGACGCTGCCCGGGATTGGCGGGCGGCCCATGACGGCGGCCGCGCGGTCGGCGGAGGGGCCGAATCAGTGTTTGAAGAGTCGCCGCACCGGGCCCTATCATCGCAGGCTCAGACTTTCCCGCCCGCGTCATGGACGCGGCATGACCGCAGCTGTGACCTTAGCGCGAGGCCGAAATTGAAACCCACAAGCTTCATCATGTTCACGTCACTCATCGTCGCCCATCCGGCGCTCGGGCAAGACACGCCGGATGCGGTCGTCCCGGGAGCACAGCCGTTCGACATGCAGGTGCTCACCACCGACCTGCGCGATCCCTGGGAAGTGACCTGGGGACCAGACGGCTTTCTGTGGGTGACCGAGCGAACCAACGGCCGGATCATCCGCGTCGATCCGAGGAACGGCACGAAAACCGTCGCGGTCGAGATTGCGGAGGTCTCGGCACCCGGCGGTCAGGACGGGTTGCTCGGCATGGCCCTTCATCCCGAGCTGCTTAATGAAACGGGTAACGACTTTGTCTACACCGCTCACACCTATGTGGACGAGGCGCGCGGACCGGATGAGACCGTCGCCGACGAAGCTAATCCCTATCGATACCTCTACACCAGGATTATCCGACTGAGCTACGATCCGGTGAGCGGCAAGCTGACGGATCCGATTGAGCTTGTCGCCGGCCTCCCGGCGGGGAACGACCACAACTCCGGTCGGATGAAGATTGGCCCGGATCTCAAGCTGTACTTCACCGTGGGAGATGGCGGAAAAGGCCAACTCAGCAGCTGGTGCATCCCGATCGAGGCACAACGGCTGCCAAGCGCCAGCGAGATCGAGGCTGGAGATTTCACGGCCTACCAGGGGAAATCACTGCGTATCAATCTCGACGGATCGATCCCGGAGGACAATCCGGAAATCGATGGAGTCCGCAGCCACGTCTTCACCTATGGCCATCGCAACATGCAGGGTATCGCCTTTGCTCCGGACGGAACGCTTTATGCGTCAGAGCATGGCCCGAAGGCAGACGACGAGGTCAATATCCTGCTCTCCGGCGAGAACTATGGCTGGCCACACATCTCGGGCTTTCGAGACGACATGGCCTATCAGTTTGCGCGCTGGGCCGACGCCTCGACGCCATGCGCCGAGCTCCGATTCAGCGATATCGACATCCACCCTTCCGTACCAGTCGAGGAAGAGACCGCGTGGGCCGGCGAGTCGCGGGATCCTCTCGCCACGATGTTTACGGTTCCGAGTGACTGGGATTTCACCAATCCGATGTGCGGCGGCATGCATTTTGTCTGCTGGCCGACGGTGGCGCCGTCCAGCATCGACGTCTACATGCCCGATGGCGGCGGGATTCCCGGTTGGGACAACTCGCTCATCGTACCGACGCTGAAACGCGGATCGCTTTATCGAATTCCGCTGACACCGGACGGCCTGGCTCCTCGCGGTCCAATCGAACGGTTGTTCCAGTCACCCAACCGCTTCCGCGATGTCGCCATCGGCCCCGATAGCCGGACCATCTATGTCATCACCGATTCCGGCGGCATAGCCGAATCGCCGGCGGGCGGCACCACCTTCGAGCTGCAGAATCCCGGATCAATCCTGGCGTTCACCTATACCGGGGAAGCCGACACCGACACTGACCGGGCCAACAGGCCCGAACCGGACGCGAAAGTCGAAGAACCGGCCGCCCTCAACGATCCCGCGGCCGGCGCTTTGCCCGTCTTTACTACCGATCAGGCCCGCCGCGGACGCATCGCCTACGAGGCTCATTGTGCGTCTTGCCACGGCCCAAATCTGGGCGGCAGCACCTACGGCACACCGCTGGCCGGCGCCTATTTCGAGGAGAAATGGAGCGGCGAGTCGGTCGGAGCGTTCTACGCCTATTCGCACGACACCATGCCCCCGTCACGACCTGGCGATCTCCCCGATCAGGACTATGCCGCGGTCGTTGCCTATGTTCTCCAGGTCAATGGCATGGCCGAGGGAAGCACCGAGCTACCCGCCGATGTCACACAGCTCGGCCGCATGACGATCGGCCGCTAGAACCGACCAGGTTGTTGCCGGCCCGTTCCGCTCACTTTGGTTGTTTTACACTTTGTGACTGGCGGGTAAGGTCACGCGGAAACGACTGATCACATTGGATTTGGATGGAGGATGCATGATGAGCCACGGGTTGATGAGCGCTGTTGCCGGCTTTGCTCTGGCTGGCGCGGGGGCATTGTCTGTTGTCGAGGCGGCAACGCCCGCCGAAGGACCGCCTTGCGGAAAATTCACGATCATCAAGGACCCCGGCCAGATCGAACATTTCGATGCGGGACAGGACGGCGCAGGCCCCGGAGATACGCGGTCCGGCCACTATCGTGTGTTGAATCAAGACAATGAGCAAATCGGCGATTTGTACTTCAGCTCATCCATCGTTCCCGGCATTGATGCCAACCAATACACTCTGATTGGATCTTTCCAGGCGGTGTTTGCAAACGGCGCAATCCATTGGAACGCACTCTATCCGCTTCCCGACCCGACGCACCCATCGCCGGCTGTCGACGATTTGCTGCATCCGGTGGCGGGCGGTACCGGCGATTTTGCTGGCGCACGCGGCACATTCCGAACCTTTGTCGATGGCGAAGGGCGACGGGCAGGAGAGTACGATATTTCCTGTCAGTAAGCGCGTCGCAGCGAGGCACAGCCGTATCCCGAAGGGGCCGAATCGCCGTTGCGCGCGCCAGGATCGACGCATGCGAGGGACAGCACGCTCGATTAAACCCACTCCAGGGTGTCGCTTACTTCCGCCAGCGGAAAGGAAGCATCGCCCTTTTCGACCAGCTTCGCGCCTCGATTGCGTCACGTGACCCAGCGGCTGCCCAACGTGCCTTGAATCACTTTTCCAACGCTCCGGCCCAATCGAGACACAGTGCCGCTGTTCGGGGGCGGCCGCACCATCTTTGAAAGTGGAGAACCGCCGAAATGGCCAACCCGACAATTCGTGACATCCGCGTTATTCTTACAGAGCCCGACAACATCAGGCTCGTCATCGTCAAGGTCGAAACCTCGGAACCAGGTCTGCATGGGGTCGGCTGCGCCACATTCACGCAACGGCCAAGCACGGTTCTCGCCGCCGTGGAGGACTATCTGCGTCCCTTTCTGATCGGCCGGGATGTCGCCGACATCGAGGACATCTGGCAGTCGAGCTATGTCTCTTCCTATTGGCGGAATGGTCCGGTGCTCAACAATGCCTTGTCAGGCGTCGACCAGGCGCTCTGGGACATAAAGGGTAAGATGGCAAACATGCCGGTTTATGACCTGCTGGGCGGCAAGGCCCGCGAGGCGGCAGCCGTCTACGTTCACACCTCCGGCGACAGCCACGAAGAGGTCGGGGACAAGATGCAGGCCTTCATGGAGAAGGGGCATCACCACATTCGCGTCCAGATGAGCACGCCGGGCTACGCCACCTACGGCAACAGAGGTGCGGCGTCCGGGACTCTGACCGCATCCAACCGCGACGTATCGCAGGGTCCGATTGCCGTCACATCCTGGCTGCGCACCTACGACGACAACAAGCTCTACGCCCATCCTGGCGGTGTCTTCGAGCCGAAGCCATACATGCGCTCGGCCATCGGCTTGTTCGAATACATTCGTGATCGCTTCGGCTATGGCGTCGAAATCCTCCACGACGTTCACGAACGCCTTCCGCCGATCCTCGGCGTCTGGTTCGCCAAGGAAGTGGAGAAGTACCAGCTCTTCTTCCTCGAGGACCTGTTCTCACCCGAGGATAATGAATATTTCCGGATGGTGCGGGAGCAGTGTGCCACGCCGATCGCCATGGGCGAACTCTACAACTCACCGCATGAGATCATCCCGATGATCAAGGACCGGCTGATCGATTTCCTCCGCATGCACATGTCACAAATCGGCGGCATAACCCCGGCGAAGAAGTTTTCGGCGATGGGCGAGTTGTTCAGCGTGCGCACCGCATGGCATGGCCCGGGAGATACGTCACCGGTCGGTCATGCTGCGAATCTCGCACTTGATATCAACAACTACAACTTCGGCATCCAGGAAGCCGCGCTGTTTGGCGAGCGAACCCTGGAAGTGTTCCCGGAGTGTCCCGAACTGCGCGATGGCATGATGTGGCCGAACGGCGAGCCCGGACTCGGCATCGATATCGACGAGACCTTGGCCGCAAAATACCCGTTCAAGGAGCGCGAATTCGGAGGAGCCTGGGACACGGTGCGGCGGGCCGACGGTAGCATGGTCAAGCCTTAACCCGCTTCTCTCACACTCGATCTGATCAGCGCCGGTTCAAACGCGTGACAGGGCGGGAGGGGCGCGAAGATCGTATCGAGATACGGTCGAGGACTTCGACACACCCTGTCCTGCGCTTGTGTGGACGTCTTGCGCTTCAGCCGGCGTGAAGGTTGCATTTCGGACGACATCTACGGCGTCGGATAGCTCAGCCGTATGATCTCATACACTTATCGCCACCCGACACCCTATCTGCACCCTCGAAAGTGCAACGCAGACCGCCCCGAGCGTGAGAGAAGCGGGTTTGAGCAGCCAATTCCTGGCCTTTGGGCAACCAATTCCCGGGCCAGAGCTATACAGTCCCGGCTCCAGCGCTCCCGCCGGTCGGCGAAGCTGAGACCGTCCGGAACCGGCTTGATCGCTCAATTGACTTCCTCAGGTGAGCCAGTTTAGGTTCAGAAAAACCAGAAGGCTGGACCGCTCGATCAATGGGCGAAACCGGTTCGATGGACTTCAGGTATTCTGCGACAGGTCGGTTTAGCCTGTTCTCGACATCGAGATGTGCCAGACATTTTGAAGACGGACAGGCACGAAACAATCTCCTTTGACGGGACACGTGGCGGGAGACGCGGCTCTCTCGCAGGCGAAAAATGAAAACGTTATCCTGGGAGGAGGATAGCCAACGACCGCGTACTGTCCTTGGCGACATTCGATCTTTTTTCTACTCTCAACAACACGACTAGGGAGGACCTTAAATGGTGAGACTAAATGTGAACCTTGCTGCCGCCGCCGTCATCGGTATGGCGCTGGCGCTAACGCCCTCGGTGGCTTTCTCGCAAGCCGCGGTCGAGATCGTCCCCGAGACGCCCTTGGCCGACGTCTCGCGCGACGAGACGCTCGTGCTCGGTTGGAGTATCAACTCGCCGGTCGGCGTGACGAATCCCTGGGCGCTCCCCGGTTATACCCACCAGGAAGGCAATGGCTTCCTGTGGGAGCCGCTGATGTATTTCGGCATCTTCTCGGACAAAGAGATCCCGTGGCTCGCCGAGAGCATCGAATACACCAGCGATGATTTCACGTCGCTCAGAGTCAAGCTCAATCCGAAGGCGAAATGGAGCGACGGTGTGCCCGTCACCTCCAAGGACGTCGTCTACACATTCGAGGGCCAGCTCAATAACGACAAATTGCCCTACCACGCGTCCTTTGCCCAGTTTGTCGACACGATCACGGCTGTCGATGATCTCACGGTGGATGTGCAATTCAAGATTCCCGCGCCGCGTTTCAAATTCGAGGTGCTGACCGAGAAGTTTGATACCGGTATTCCGATCGTGCCAGCCCATGCCCTGGAAGCCCAAGACAATGTCAACGAGTACCCCGGCGGCACGGAGATCCCACACTCGGGTCCCTACGATCTCGTTGCCTGGAACCAGAACCAGAAGATCTTCAACCGGAGAGACGATTGGTGGGCGGTCGAGGCAGGCCTGAACGATCTCCCGGAAGTGAAGCGTATCGTGATGGTGAACCTGGGTGGCCAGGTTGGTCAGAACATGGACACGGTTTCCCAGCGCCTCGTCAACAACGAGATGGACTCGGCTCTGGACATGCGGAGCGCCGTGATCGGGAACATTCTTGCTCAGAACGCGGACATCACGACCCATACCGGCAGCGAGTCGCCCTATGGCTATCTCGACTGGTGGCCGAACTCGCTGTGGATGAACACGCAGATCGAGCCGTGGAACGACCCGCGGGTACGCCGGGCCGCCGCACTCACCATCAACCGCGAACTGATCGACGAGATTCTCTATGAAGGCGCAGAGATTTCGACGATCTTTCCCTTCCCGCTCTACCCGGGACTTCAGGCCTTCGTCGACTCGCCCGAGGTTCAGGCACTGATCGAGAAGTATCAGCCCGGCAAGTACGACCTTGACGAGAGCGCCGCGCTGATGACCGAAGCCGGCTTCACCAAGAACGGCGATGATTTGTGGGAGAAGGACGGCGAAACCATCAACGCCACCATCCACGGCTTTGAAGGTATCCACAGCGATATCGTGCCGATCCTGGTGGAAATGCTGCGCATGGGTGGCTTCGAAGCCTCGACCAACTTTGGTACGGACGCCTACCAGCAGATGGCCGACGGTGCCGAGGGCTTCTACATGTTCGGGCACGGAGCGAGCTTGAAGGACCCCTATGCAGCCTTCGAACTGTTCCATGGCCGCTTCAGCGAATCGATCGGCACCTCGGCCGGGAACAACCGGTTCTCGCGCTACAGCAACCCCGAGTATGACGCCATTCTGGATGAAATGGCGCCGCTGTCGTCCGACGATCCGAAGTTCAAGGAACTGGCGGCCAAGGCGCTGGAGGTCTACTGGCGCGACCAGATCGATATTCCGATCATCCAGTGGCTCCATCGCATTGCCTACAATCAGACCAACTGGACCAACTGGCCAACCACCGCAAATGTGGCCATGGGCACCAACGGTGCCTTCTGGGCTCACACAGGCATGCTCGTGGTTGCGAACCTGAAAAAAGCGGCTCAGTAAGTAGGCCGCACCAAGCGATCAGGTGGGCGCCTCGCGCGCCCACCTCCCCGATCGCGATGTCAGACATCCGCGCCGTCAAGAATGATCGATCGATCTCGCAATTGGTTTAGCCTGAACCGGCGCTCGTTCAGCCGACGCCCACAACCGGGAAAGTTATCTTGAACATCGCGGTGATAGCCCGACGGATCTTCTTCTTCTTTGTGGTCGTCTGGGCCGCGTCGACGATCACCTTCTTCATCCCGCGCATATCGACACGCAATCCCATTCGCGAGCGTTTCGCGCAACTTGCCCAGACGGGTGGTTTTTCGCCCGGCGATCTGGAACAGATCATCGAGTCATTCACGAAGCAGTTCGGCCTGGATCGGCCCCTGTTTGATCAATATGTCGATTATCTGTGGAGCGTCGTGAACTTCGATTTCGGGTTCTCCCTCAACCGGTATCCGACAACCGTCACCGATCTCATTGCCCAGTCCCTCCCGTGGACAATTGGCCTTCTGCTCGTCACCACAATTCTCAGCTTTGTGATCGGCAATCTGCTCGGCGCGATCGCAGCCTGGCCCCGAGCGCCCAAGGGCTGGCGCAACTTTGCACTGCCGTTCGTGCTGCTGATGGGCGTTCCACCGGTGTTGATGGGCGTCTTGCTGCTTTTCTTCGTCGGCTTTCGACTTGGCCTCCTGCCGCTCGGCGGCGCCTATTCGATCGGCGTGGTTCCGAATTGGTCGTGGAGTTTCGCGCTCGACATGCTGAAACATCAGGTGTTGCCCGCCCTTGCCTTGATCCTCGGCACTGTCGGGTCGTGGGTGCTGACCATGCGCGGGATGGGCATTACCATTCAGGGCGAGGACTATGTGAACTATGCGGAGCACAAAGGACTGAGCGGCGGTCGGATTTTCCGCGACTATTACGTCCGGAACGCACTGCTTCCCCAGGTAACCGGGTTCGCGCTCGCCCTCGGAACGGTGGTCACATCAGCGATCATCGTCGAAGGCATCTTCTTCTTACCCGGTATCGGTACCGTCCTGATCAACGCCATCCGCGCGAACGATTACCCTGTCATCTATGGCGTTGTGTTGTTCATAACGATCGCCATCGCGTTCATCATGACTCTGATGGAGTTCATCTATCCGCTCCTCGATCCACGTATTCGCAATCAATAGGAGCCGGGTTGATGACGGTCGCTCAATCCGCGCTCGAAGAAGTAAGCCAGCCGCATCGCCTCACTCGCTTGTTCCGTTATCTGCGCCGAAACAAGAGCCTGGCGATCGGGCTTTTCATTCTTCTGATCCTGGTCGCCTTCACGGTGATTGGTCTGTTGACCATCGACCCGAGGCAAGCCTATCCCCTTGCGGCGCCCCCCAGGCGGCCGCCCAGTTGGGACTATCCCTTCGGCACCGACTTCTTCGGCCGGAACCTGCTGGCAGCAATGGTTGTCGGTGCCTGGCAAACCGCTTTCATCGGTGTTCTCGCCGGTGGCCTGGGCACACTTATTGGCGTCGTCCTTGGCTTCGTATCTGCCTATTTCGGCGGATGGATCGACTCGACGATCCGAGTAGTCTGCCAGATCCTCACACCGATCCCGGTGCTGCTGATTCAGGTGGTTGTGGCAGGATCGCTGGACAAACGCGACGTGACGATCGTTACGATGGCCCTCATCGTCATGATGCTGGCATGGATGGGTCCGACCCTGGTGATCCGCTCACAGGTGCTGACAATGAAGGAACGGCAGTTCGTGTCGGTTGCGAAGTTGTCGGGCGTCGGCGATCTCGGGATCATATTCAAGGAGATCCTGCCCAACCTCATTCCCTTCATCGCGGCTGCATTTGTCGGCCAGGTCTTCCTGGCGGTGTTCGCGTCGTTTTACCTGGCCGTGCTCGGCCTTGGCCCACTGCGCGAGCCGCTACTGGGCAACATCATCTGGTCCGCCCAGTCACAAGGCGCGTTCTTCAATGGTTGGTGGTGGTGGCCGATCGAGCCGGCGGTTGGGATGATCCTGATCCTGGGGTCGCTCGCTCTGATCAATATGGGGCTTGATGAACTCGCCAATCCCCGGGTGCGGAAGGCCGAATGACCATGGCAAGTTCCGTTCAAGCGGAAGGCGCCCAGGCCGCGCCGAAGCCACCGTCAGATCCCGTTGCCGTCGGAGGCACCGACTCGGTGCTGCAGGTCCGCAATCTGGAGGTGACCTACTACACCGATGCGGGCCGCGCCAAAGCTCTCGACGACGTGAGCTTCTCGCTCGGTGCCGGCGAGAAGCTGGGCATGGTTGGCGAGTCCGGCTCGGGTAAGAGCACCCTCGCCCTCGCGATGATGCGCATGATCAAGGAACCGGGCCGCATCGAGAACGGCGAGGTCGTCGTCGACGGAACTGATTTGATCGCTCTGGACGAAGATGCCATGCGCCGGGCTCGTCTCAGCAAGATCGCCTACATCCCCCAGGGCGCGATGAACTCCCTCAATCCGGTGATGCGGATCGGCGCCCAGATGGTGGATGCCGTCAAGTCGCATGTTCCGGACGAACAGCCCTCGGCAATCAGAGACCGCTGTATGCATGCTCTGGCGTCCGTCGATCTGGACCCCAAGGCGTTCCGCATGTACCCGCACGAACTCAGCGGCGGCATGAAACAGCGTGTCTGCGTCGCCATCGGCATATTGCTGCATCCGCAAGTGATTATTGCCGACGAACCGACCAGCGCCCTCGACGTGGTTACGCAGCGCCAGGTGATGGAGACCATCGATCGCGTTCAGTCATCGATCAATGCCGCTGTCATCCTGATCGGTCACGACATGGGCCTGATGGCCCAGTTCGTCGACAAGGTCGCGGTGATGTACGCCGGGCGCCTGGTCGAAGTGAGCGCGGTGCGCGACATGTTCACCGATCCGAAACATCCATACGCTCAGGCGTTGATCAACAGCCTGCCGAATCTCGACAACAAGGGCGTGTTCGAAGGCATTCCGGGGCTTGCACCTTCCTTGCTACGCCTGCCGAGCGGTTGTGCGTTTCACCCGCGCTGTTCGCGCGTGATGGACATCTGCAGCGCGAAGCGCCCGGAGGTAACCGCGCTGCCGGGCGGCCATACGGTCATGTGCCACCTCTTCGATGGAGAGGCGTGACATGGCAAACCTGCTCGAACTCCACGGCGTCACCAAAATCTACTCGCGCGGCCTGATCCATGCCAAGGAAAACGTCGCGCTCCGCGACTTCTCGCTGACGCTGAAGGAAGACGAACCAACGATTCTCACCGTCGCCGGTGAGAGCGGCAGCGGCAAGACAACCCTGGCGATGCTGCTGCTCGGCTTCATTGACGCGACAGAAGGCCAGATCCTCTACAACGGCAAGGACATCAGCACGCTTCGTGGAAAGCAACGACTCGCCTATCGACGTGAAGTTCAGGCGGTGTTCCAGGATCCGTTCGCCGTGTTCAATCCATTCTACACCGTCGACCATTTGCTCACCGTTCCCATCCGCCGTTTCAAGCTGGCGCAGTCAAAGGCCGCCGCGCGTGAGAAGATGGACGAGGCACTGACGGCAGTGGGCTTGCGACCTGAAGACGTGCTTGGTCGGTTCCCGCACCAGCTCTCCGGAGGCCAACGCCAGCGAATCAACGTCGCCAGGGCGCTGCTGTTGCGGCCACGCCTCCTCGTCGCAGACGAACCGGTGTCGATGGTCGACGCATCTCTAAGGGCAAGTATTCTGGAGACCTTGCGCAACCTCCAGCGCGACTACGGCGTCTCCATCATCTACATCACCCACGATCTGACGACCGCCTATCACATTGCCAAGTCGATCATTGTGCTTTACCGCGGCGCGGTGATGGAAGCGGGCGATGTCGACGCCGTGATCAAGGATCCTCAACATCCTTATACGCGCCTCCTGGTCGACTCCATTCCCTGGCCTGATCTGGATCAGCGTTGGGGCGAACACTCGATCATAGCGCGAGAGGCTGACGAAACCGGTGAGGGTTGTCCTTTTCGCGGGCGCTGCCCTTCGGCGATGGATGTCTGCAAGACGCGACCGCCGCTCTTTGAGATCGGATCGCATCAAACCGCATCGTGCTTTCTCTATTCGAACAAACCGGAGATCGTCTCCGATCGACTGTCGCAACTCTTGCCGGCCTGAGCGGTACCTGCTGCGGCATTTCGATTTCCGGCAGGTGTTGCCGAGGCCTCGAATACGTGTATCTCAGCAGTGCTCTCTGATAGCCCCCGAATTTCCTCTGGCGGTCAGCCTTGGGGGGAACGATGTATCGGAGCGCGCGTAAGTGAGGAAGTATGCTTGAAATTGCTGAAATGATCAGCCCGGTGCCGTCGCCAATCTGGAAGCTGGCGAAGCAGGCCGGTGTCGATGTGGCCGTTGGCGGCCTGCCGGTCGACGACGTGGCAAGCGGCGAGGCGCCGTGGGACTATGCGCCATTGCTGCGGATGAAGGAGCAATATGAAGCAGCTGGTTTCAAGCTCGCCGTCATCGAGGCGCGCCCGCCGCTCAATCTCGCCAAACGCGGGCTGCCCGGTCGCGACGAAGAGATCGCGACTGTCTGCACGCTGCTGGAAAACATGGGCAAACTTGGCGTGCCGGTCTGGTGCTACGAATGGATGACGGATTTCAACTGGCTGCGCACCAATCTGAGCACACCGTCGCGGGGCGGCTCGGTGGTTACCAGCTTCGACAGCGCGGATGTCCCGGACGATCCGATGGAGCTCGGACCCATCAGCGAGGAAGAACTCTGGATCAATCTCGGATATTTCCTCAACAAGGTCCTGCCCGTTGCCGAGAAGGCGAACGTCAAGCTCGCCATGCACCCGGACGACCCACCGCTTTCGCCAATCCGGGGCGTCGGCCGGATCATGCGCAGCGTCGAAAACTTTCGGCGGCTTCTTGATCTGCATCCGAGCCTGATGAACGGCATCACGCTCTGTCAGGGCAACTTCACGCTGATGACCGAGGACCTGCCCGGCGTTATCCGGGAACTCGGTGACAAGATATTCTTTGTTCATTTTCGCGATGTGAAGGGCACTCCATCGCATTTCGAAGAAACCTGGCACGATGCGGGAAAAACCAACATGCTGGCGTGCATGCGCGCCTACCGGGATATCGGCTTCAACGGGGTTCTTCGTCCCGACCACGTGCCGACGGTTGAAGGCGACAGCAACGACAATGCCGGGTACTCCGCGTTCGGACGGCTCTATGCCATCGGCTACATCCGCGGCCTTCGGCAAGCTGTTTATGCCGAGTAAATTCTCACGATGAAGATCGCCCTCACCGGTGGAACCGGCCGCATTGGACAGGCAATCGCAACCGAGGCGCTCGGCCGGGGTCACAGCGTAGTCAGCATCGACCGTGCCGCCCCCGCCGACGGCACGACGCATGAGAATGTGGACGCCATCACGGTCGACTTAACCAATTACGACCAGCTCCTTCATGCTTTTGATGGCTGCGATGCCCTGATTCACATGGCGGCAATCCCCTCGCCCGGCCGGCATTCCGATCACGTCGTCCACAACAACAATGTCGTTGGAAGCTACAATGCGCTGCGTGCGGCCGCCGAGCACGGCATTGAACGAGTCTGCCAGGCATCAAGCGTCAATGCGATCGGTCTGTCCTACAGCCGGGCGCCACGTTTCGACTACTTTCCAATTGACGAAGAGCACCCCAACTACAACGAGGAGGCCTACGGCCTGTCAAAATGGATCTGTGAGCAACAAGCCGACAGTCTCGTGCGACGCTATGAGGCAATGCGCATTGCGAGCATGCGGTTCCACTGGGTCGTCGCTGATCGCGCCACCGCGAGCCAATCGTTCAATCGGGAGAGCAAGCAGCCCGACAAGCACCTGTGGGCCTATACACGCTTCGAGGCAGCGGCTCGAGCGTGCCTGCTCAGCCTCGAAGCACCTTTCACGGGGCACGAGACCTTCTATATCATTGCACCGGATACGACGGTGGACGTGCCGAGCCTCGAATTGGCGGCACAGCATTTCCCGGACGTGCCGATCCGTGCCGACCTCACCGGCAATCGCAGCTTTTTCAGTTCGGCGAAGGCCGAGAAGATACTCGGCTGGACGCACGATCGGCCGGACTGAGACGGGTCCGCGTCGCGCACCGGCATTGATTGCGTCCGGCCGGGGCTGCGCCCGATCCCTCGACGTGCCTACATGTAGAGCCGCTGATCGTCCATTCCGGCATAGAGATCCGCAACGAACTCGCCGTAGCCGTTGTACAGCTCGGTGGGAATCCGCTCATTCGTTGCCAGATCGCGCTCGGTTGCCTGACTCCAGCGCGGATGCGCGACATCCGGATTCACGTTCGCCCAGAAGCCATATTCGGATGGCCCCAGTTCTTCCCAGAAGGTTATCGGCCGTTCGTCCGTGAACGTGAAGCGGACAATCGACTTGATCGACTTGAAGCCGTATTTCCAGGGCAAATGAATCCGCAATGGCGCGCCCATCGACTTGGCGACGGGTTTGCCGTAGGCGCCGGTCACCAGGAACGCGAGTTCATTGTTCGCCTCCGCCATGGTGACCCCCTCGACGTAAGGCCAGGGGTACCAAACCTGCTTCTGACCGGTCGCCACATCCGGCATCATGAAGGTCTCCATGCGCAGATATTGGGCGTCGCCAAGCGGTCTGGCGAACTTCACCAGTTCAGAGACCGGGAACCCGGTCCAGGGAACGGTTATCGACCAGGCCTCTACGCAGCGATGGCGGTAAAGGCGCTCCTCCAGCGGCATCCTGCGGATCAGGGTGTCGATGTCGGTCGTGATCTCCTCTTCGACCATACCGTCGATCTTCACTTCCCACGGGCGAGTTGGCAGAGCCTCGGCCGCAGCCGAGATGTTCCTTTGCGTCCCGAATTCATAGAAGTTGTTGTAGGTCGTATTGATTGACTCCGGCGTGACCGGCCGATTGATGGTGTATCTGGAATTCCGCGGCGCCGGATAAAGATCCGCGGTTGGATCGGTATCGGCGGCCCGGGCCACGAAGGGGAACGCCGACGACGCGAGGCCGACACCGCCTGCGGCCAGAATCTGGCGACGATCAAAATAGGTCGATTCCGGCGTGGCAAGCCGCTCCGGGATCTCCCAGCCTCTCGTACGTTTGATATACATCGTTAGTTTCCCTGCCAGAGTGTTGAAGCACACCTATTCCGGCCCGGGGACACGATCAAATCACGATGGTGTGGAGCGCCGCGGCCCCGTGACGTTACGCGGCCTTAGCACCCGCCCTCTCGATTGCCTGATCCGCAAGTTTGCCCGTCAGCTCTGCAAGATGGTCAAATTCGGCGCTGAATGTGCCGACTCCGGCGGTAGCGGAGCGGAGCTCGACAATCAGATCCCTGATTTCTGACTGGGGAATCATCGCCTCGACCACATCCCAGCCCGGCCAATCCGGCCGCGCGTCGAAACCCAGCAGCTGCCCACGACGTTGCGAAACGATGCCGTTTACCCTTGGCGTCGCGTCCGAGGGTACGGCCACTTCCACCTTGAGTACCGGTTCGAGCAACACCGGTTTGCATTGCGGCATGCCCTCGCGCATGCCGACCTGCGCCGCGGTCCGGAAGGCCTGATCGGAGGAATCGACCGAGTGATAAGAGCCATCGGTGAGTGTTACCGCCACATCGACAACCCGAAACCCGAGGGGACCCCGGTCGAGATAGTCGGCGATTCCGCCCTCGATCGATGAGAAGTAGTTGCGCGGCACGGCACCGCCGCTGATGGTTTGCGCAAAGCTGAATCCCGCACCGCGCGGCTGCGGTTTGATGTCGAGCATGACATCACCGAACTGCCCATGGCCGCCGGATTGCTTTTTGTGGCGGCCGCGCACCGTCACGGACCCGCGAATTGTCTCCTTATAGGGCACCTGCGGATCCTGAGTCGTGACCGAGATTCCATATTTGCCGGTCAGTCGTTCGAGAGCGACACGCAGGTGCATTTCACCCTGCCCTTCCAGCACCGTCTCACCTGTCTCCTGAACGTGGACGACGCGAAGCGACGGGTCTTCCTCCACTACCTTGGTCAAGGCAGACGAGAGCTTCACGTCGTCCTTTCGTTCAGCCGCCGCAACCGCTGTGCCGAGCACAGGTCGTGGCGGGTCGAGCGGCGCCACCTGGGCCGGCGGCTCTTTGGCGGTCGACATCGTCCAACCGGTTTGAACGTCATCGAGCTTGCCCAGCCCGACGGCCTCGCCGGCAACAGCGGCATCCCGCTTGTTCGCCTGTTGGCCCATGAGGCGGAACACCCCGGAGACACGTCCGGCCGGGCCATTCGGACCGGTGAGCTCGACACCGTCGCCTACCGTACCGTTCAGGATGCGCGCAACCGAAAGCTTGCCGCCATGTGTTGTATGGAGCGTCTTGAGAATCTGAACGGCGCCTTCTCCATCATCGGGCACGCCGAGCCGGTCGCGCGTCTGGTCAATGCCGGGCGCTTCATGTCGAATCGCCTTCAGCAGCCGGCCGATGCCGTTTGCCTTCTCGGCCGCCCCAATCAGCACCGGACAGATGACCCCGGCGCGCATCTCGCGAACCAGATCGGTGAAAATCTGCTCACGATCCGGCTGCAAGTCCTCGAGAAGCTGCTCCATCAGCCCGTCATCGTAGTCGGCAAGGGTTTCCAGCATGGTGAAACGGGCCTCTGCCTCACGGGCGCGATCGTCGTCGGCCATACTGATCATCTCGCTCGCCGCATGCTCGCGGTAGACGAAGGCCCTCTCCAGGGCGAGATCGATGAAGCCGGAAACGACGTCGTTCTGCCAGATGGGAATATGGCGAAGCACCATAGGCACTTCGCTGGCCGTCTGAAGCATCTCCAAGGTCTGGCGGACACTTCCCTCGACCTTGTCGACCTTGTTGAGGAACAGGATACGGGGAACACCCTTGTCCTCGAGGCTCTTAAGGATGACCTGGAGGGCTGGAATCTTCTTCTCATCCGCCTCGGCGACAACGATGGCCAGATCGACGCCGGCGAGAACGGGCTCCGCCTCAAAGGAAAACTCGACGGAACCTGGGCAATCGATGATTGTCAGCCGATCGCCCATGAATTCGGTCTCGGCGACATTGGCTTCAACACTCATCTGATGAGCCCGCGCTTCAGGCGAGCCGTCACCGACGGTGTTCCCCTCGGCAATCGTACCCTGGCGGGTCACCGTGTCGGTTCGCGCCAGAATCGCCTCAAGTAGTGTTGTCTTGCCGCTGGCAAACGGGCCCACCAGTGCAATGCACCGTGGCCCCTCGATTCTTCCGCCGCCGTTTTCTGCCATGGTCGCGCTCCCCGTTCCTAATTTGTTCCCAAACACTCCGATATGCTCTGTGTTAATCGTCTCAGGGAACGAAGCGGCTGACAAGGGGATCAATGCCAAAACCCGCGCGGCGGCGGCGGCGCATCATCCGGCCCGTGACGTAGATCCTCGTTCCACGGGCCCGGTGCTCGATCACCCCGGGGTGAATCCGGCCTGGGTAGTATCGCCCGGAGGGAGATGCCGGTACAGAAGCATGCAAGGGCGACATTCCCTGTACCAATCTGACTCGGGTTCCCGCCGAACCGAGGTGACCGCCATGCTTGACGCTTATTCCCTCGGTCCAAATGGACCCATCCGCCTGGATCTGTCGGCCGAAGCCCCCCTGCCGGCCGAAGCCGGCTGGATCGATCTGATGCAGCCGGGCCGGGCCGAAGCTCGAGCCGCCGAGGCCTCTCTCGGCGCAGCCCTGCCGACCCGCGAGGAGGCCGAGGAAATCGAGTTTACCAGTCGCTTCTACGCGGAGCACGGTGCTGTCTTCATGACAGCAACGGTCCTGACCGGCGTCGACAAGGGGCAGCCGGTGCTTGTCCCCCTGACATTAGCGGTTGCTGGTGACGGTCGGATTGTCACCCTCCGCTATGACGAGCTTCGCGCCCATACGCAGTTTCTGGTCCGGGCGGTCAAGCTCGGAAGTATATGCACTTCGGTTCCGTCAGTGCTCCTCGGCATCGTCGAAGCCGTCGTTGACCGCACTGCCGACGTGCTCGAGCGGATTAGCCGTGATGTTGACCGCATCAACCGTGAAGTTTTCGCGGCGCAACGCGAACGTCGGCGCGGACGCCGCCTGGACGCATTCATCGACGATATCGGGGTCCAGGGCGATCTGGCCGCCAAGGCCCGGGTAAGCCTCGCCTCGCTCGAGCGTCTGGTTCAGTACGCCAGCCTGACCCTGAAAGGCTCATTCGCCAAGGGTGCCAGCAAGAACCGCCTCAAGCTCATCGGCCGCGACGTGCGCTCTCTGGAGGACCATGTGAGCTTCCTGTCGAACAAGATCACGTTTTTGCTCGACGCCATCCTCGGCCTCATCTCGGTCGAGCAGAACGAAGTGATCCGCGTTTTGACCGTGGCGGCGACGATTTTCTTTCCTCCGACCCTCATCGGCACGGTCTACGGGATGAACTTCGTCGACATGCCGGAACTGGGATGGGATCTGGGCTACCCGCTCGCCATCGGCCTCATGGCGGCTTCCGCCGTCCTGCCCTATTTATACTTCAAGAGGCGGGGATGGCTGTGATGCCGGCGGTGAACTCCATCGTTTGACCGGCGCGAACAGGAGGGCGAACGCCTTGAACGATCTGACACTCCTGCATCGAAAAACCGCCAAGGATTTCCCCCAGGAGCTGCTTGATCTCTACGACTTCTATGCCCATGGGAAAATCACGAAGCGAGAGTTCCTGTCTCGAGCTGCCAGGTTCACCGTTGCCGGCGTGACAGCGGCGGCGCTCCTGCAACAGCTCTCGCCGAACTACGCATATGCGCAGCAGGTCCCCGAGGACGACCCGGACATTGCGACAAGCCGGATCACGTACCCGTCCCCGAACGGCCACGGCGAAGTGAACGCTTACCTTGTCCGGCCGGCTGGCGTAACCGATAAACTCCCGGGCGTTTTGGTCGTGCACGAGAACCGTGGTCTCAATCCCTACATCGAAGACGTTGCGCGGCGCTTGGCCAAGGCGGGGTTCATGGCCCTTGCACCGGATGGGCTGACCTCGGCCGGCGGCTATCCCGGCAACGATGATGATGGCCGCGCGCTGCAACGCACCGTCGACCGGGAAAAACTTCTCAACGATTTTTTCGCCGGGTTCGAGTATCTGGTCGCTCGCGACGACAGCACCGGAAAGGTCGGAGCGGTCGGCTTCTGCTATGGCGGCGGCGTCGTCAATGCGATCGCAGTCGCCTACCCCGAACTCGCGGCCGGCGTGCCTTTCTACGGCCGCCAGCCGAGTGCTGAAGATGTCGCTGCCATCGAGGCACCGCTTCTGCTGCAATATGCCGAGCTGGACGAGCGGATCAACGAGGGTTGGCCGGCATATGAAGAGGCTCTCAAAGCCGCCGGCAAGACCTACACCGCGCACATCTACCCGGGCGTCAATCACGGCTTCCACAACGACACGACGCCGCGTTACGACACCGAGGCTGCAAAGCTCGCCGAGGATCGCACCATCGCCTTTTTCAAAGAACACCTGAGCTGACGTCCGCAGCGACGACCAACCTGGTTCGTCGGGAGTCATGGCGGCCGGCCGCATCTCGCGGTTGGCAGAGCTGCGACCGCGAGAGGGCTCAGTAAGGATCCGGCCAGCTACTTCTTCTTGTTCGCGTGATAAGTCAGCGCCAGTGCGATGCAATGTCGAAGCGGTTCCACGGGCAGCGGCTTTCCGGTCTCGAGGATCACTGCGCGATTTCCCTGATAAGCGAGCCGATCCGGGTATATTTCACGATAGGTCTCGATCAGCTTGGTCTGGCAATGGACATACAAGGCATAGCGATCCGGCTGGCCCTTGATCGCATCGATGCGAATAGTCGTTCCGCTTTTTGTCTCAGGCGTCAGGTAGCTTGGCTGTCCCCATTTGAGGGTCTCCATCAACCGGCCAACGCCAGGTGTCGCGGCAGCCGTTTCCACAATCAGCGAGCGTAGACCGAGTAGTTTTCCGCGCACCCGAGCCGGATAGGACCCGAATACCGCTGCTACCGCTTCGTCATCAAAGGGCTCGGCCGCGATCTCCGAGGCGTTGGCCGCGCTCCGCCCTGTCATAGTCGGACCCTCAGCGCAGCCCGCCGCAGAAACGCTGAATACGCACACCTGCTTCTTGAAGCGCCTCGGTCGACGTGGCGTAAGAAACGCGGAAAAACGGCGACAGGCCAAACGCTGAACCGTGTACCACCGCCACACCCTCTTCCTCCAGCAGCGCGGTCACGAAAGCCTCGTCGCCGTCGATCAATGTCCCGCCGGCACTCGTCTTTCCGATCGCTCCCTCGCAGGACGGGAAAACGTAGAATGCACCCTCCGGGTTGAGGCAGGTGATCCCGTTAGCCTGATTGAGCATCGACACCACCAGGTCCCGCCGCTGGCGGAACACCTCGACCCGCTCGGTGAGAAAATCCTGGGGCCCGTTGAGCGCTTCGACCGACGCCCACTGCGAGATCGACGAAGGATTGCTCGTCGACTGCGACTGAAGCTTGGACATCGCCTTGATCAATGGTCGTGGTCCGGCCCCAAAGCCGATCCGCCACCCGGTCATCGCATAGGCCTTGGACACGCCGTTCATGGTGAGGGTTCGCGATCTGAGCTCCGGCTCCACCTCGGCCGGTGTGACGAACACCAGACCGTCATAGGTCAGATGCTCGTAGATATCGTCGGCCAACACCCAGACATGATCGTGGCGCAGCAGTACGTCGGTCAGCGCGCGCATGGCGTCATGGCCATATGCGGCCCCGGACGGGTTCGACGGCGAGTTGAGGATCAACCACTTGGTCTTCGGCGTGATCGCGGCTTCGAGGGCTTCCGGCGTGAGACGAAACCCGCTTTCAGCCGTACTCGGAACAATGACCGGTGTTGCCCCGGCAAACGAGACAATCTCGGGATAACTCACCCAATATGGTGCCGGAATCAGGACTTCGTCGCCAGGATTCAGAGTCGCCATCAACGCGTTGAAGAGGACTTGCTTGCCGCCAGTGCCAACACTGATTTCATCGGTCGCATAGTCAAGGCTGTTCTCACGCTTGAACTTGGCGACAATCGCCTGTTTCAGTTCGGGAATACCGTCGACGGCCGTGTATTTGGTCTTGCCATCGCGGATGGCCTGGATCGCCGCTTCCTTGATGTTGTCCGGCGTATCCATATCCGGTTCGCCAGCGCCAAGGCCGATGACGTCGCGGCCGGCGGCGCGCAGCTCCCGCGCCTTGTCGGTGACCGCTATCGTCGCCGACGGCTTGATGCGCGACAGAGAGTCGGCAAGGAAGCCCATGGTCTTGCTCCATTCAAGTGAGGCGCGCGGACCCTAGTGCGGCACGGCCGAAATCACAAGCAGTCGGGGAGCGTAGGGGCGGCGATTCCGAGGTGGACGTCGGCAGGTGCACTGCGTTGACGGCGGCTCTACTCGTCGTTGACGGATTCTTCAGGCGGCTGCTCGACGACCGTTTTCAACTTCGCCAGGCCTGTATCGTAGTCGGCCCCGACAACGTCCGCGATCATACTGCCGAAGTAGCGGGCGATCGGATTGAACCCAAGGTCAGTGACAAAGCCCCACGTCACCCGGGTGCCGTCGCCATCGGGCGCCAGCGTGATCGACGTATTGGCCGGGCCCCGGTCGCCAAAATCAAGATCGATCACGACGCCCTCATCCGCCGCGATGCTCGCTACGGTCATGGTGCCGGAACCGACTTCCGGCACGTCGCTCTCCCAGCGCAGCGTCTGACCGACACCCTCGGTTGGCCCGGTGAACGTATAAGTGGCATCGGGATCGCGGCTGAACCAGGGCGACCATTCATTGAATCGACGGAGATCGCCAACCAGCGGGAACACGGCCGACGGTGACGCCGCGATATCGATCGATCGGGAGACGGCGGGGTAACGTGGCAGGAAAAAGGCCACGACAACGGCGACGACGAGCACTGCAACGATTCCGATTGCGACTCGTCGAATGATCTTGCCACGCATGGCCCTCGGCCCCCGGTCCCGATCTCAGGAAAAGCTTGTCGATATCATAAAACCTTGCCGCGTGTTGCGCTTCCCTTCGACCGCCTACACACGGAAAAAAGTCGGCGTTGCAACCATCATACACCCGTTTGCCCCCCCTCGCACGAGGTGCCAAACCGTGCGATGGTTCCGCCTGATCGCTCGGACGGCAAACAAGGTAATCGACCGCATGGCCCTTCTGGAACTGAGTAATGTGTCCAAACATTTCGGCGCGATTCACGCGCTCAACGACGTGTCCTTCTCCCTGGAACCGGGAGAGGTTGTTGGCCTGATGGGCGACAACGGCGCCGGAAAATCAACGCTTGTGAAGATCGTGGCCGGCAATTTTCAGCCGAGCCATGGCGATATGCGCATGGAGGGCCAGAATCTTACCCTGAACCGACCGATCGAGGCTCGCGAACATGGCATCGAGATCGTCTACCAGGATCTGGCCCTTTGCGACAATCTGACGGCTGCTGCCAACGTCTATCTTGGCCGAGAATTGCGCAAGGGCGTCGGGCCGTTCCAGATCCTCGACTATCCGTCGATGTATCGGCGCGCCGGCGAGCTCTTCAAGGAGATCAAGTCCGAAACGCGGCCGCGCGACCAGGTGAAGCAGATGTCGGGCGGTCAACGCCAGGCGGTCGCCATCGCTCGAACCATGCTGTCGGAGGCGAAACTCGTTCTGATGGACGAACCGACCGCCGCCATCTCGGTCCGCCAGGTGGCGGAAGTCCTGAACCTCATTCGCCATCTGCGCGACCAGGGCATCGCCGTGGTCCTGATCAGCCATCGCATGCCGGATGTCTTTGCGGTCTGCGACCGGATCGTCGTTCTGCGGCGGGGCATCAAGGTCGCGGACAAGGACATCGAAAAAAGCTCGCCGGAGGAAGTCACCGGCTTGATCACCGGCGCGATCGAGACCGCCTGACGGTCGGCATCGGTTCCCCTGGCGCCGTAGGGAGGGCTGAAAGGGAAGGCAATTTGGTTCAGTTCGCCCACAAGACCGAAGGCCTGCGTTTCCGCATCGTGCTGGCCCCTGGCGTGGCACTCGGACCCGGCAAAGCGGGCCTCCTGGAGGCCATCCGAGACACCAGCTCGCTGACGGCCGCCGCAAACCGCTTCGGCATGAGCTACAAGCGCGGATGGAGCCTGGTACAGGAAATGAACGCCGCCTTCGCGACACCGGTCGTGGAAACCGAAAAGGGCGGTTCCGGCGGTGGTGGCGGCGCACGCCTCACGCGACTGGGCGATTATGTTCTCGACCGATACCGGCGCATGGAAGCGGACGCCGATCGTGTTGTCGCCGATGGGATCGCCGACCTCCGCCGCCACCTGGCTGAACAGCATCCAACAAGCTCAGCGGATTGATTTGCCGATCGCATCGCCTTGCAATAGTCTCGATATTTCCACTTGGCCATATCGATGAACGTGATGCTTCGACTGTGTCTTCTTCTCACGATCAGCTTTTCGACCGCCTTGCCCGCTGCCGCCCGCGAGGCGGAGATTATCGTCTTCGCTGCGGCCAGCCTTAAGAATGCGCTCGACGATGCGATCGCGCTCTATAACGAAAACAGCCAGACCCGGATCCGGGTCAGCTACGCCGGTACCGGCACGCTGGCGAGGCAAATCGAACAAGCAGCACCGGCCGACCTTTTCCTTTCCGCCGATGTCGACTGGATGGACTATCTTCAGGAACGCGACCTGATCCGCTCCGAAACGCGTCAGGCGCTCGCGATCAACCGACTTGCGCTCATTGCGCCCGCGGGTACCGAGCTTGGGATCGACATCGGGCCCAACCTTGATCTCACACCTTATCTGGGTGGCGGTAGCCGCCTCGCCATAGCCGACACCCAGGCCGTTCCCGCCGGCCGCTACGCGAAGGCCGCGCTGGAATCCCTGGGCGCCTGGGAAAAGGTATCCGACCAGACCGTTGCCACGGATAATGTGCGCTCGGCGCTCGCATTCGTCGCCCGCGCGGAAACACCGCTTGGCGTAGTCTACGCAACGGATGCCACGGCCGAGACGGCGGTTCAGATCATCGGTCTCTTTCCCCAAACGAGCCACCCGGTCATCCAGTACCCGGCCGCCGTTGTGGCCGGTTCGGCCAGCGCAGAGGCGCCAAGACTGCTCGACTTCCTGCTCTCCGACACCGCCTGGCCGGCGTTCGAACGGCAGGGATTTCTCCGGACCGAACCGGTCAGTTGAGGCGCAACGACGATGCTTGAGCCGTTCACCGCGCAGGAATGGTCAGCGATCGGCCTCAGTCTTCGTGTCGCCGTCACCGCGGCGTTCGTCAGCCTGCCCTTCGGCCTGCTCGTCGCCTACATCCTCGCGCGCTTTCGTTTTCCGGGTCGGGCGCTATTTGACGGAATCGTTCATCTGCCCCTGGTCGTGCCACCGGTTGTGACAGGTTACCTTCTGCTGCTCGCATTTGGACGTCGCGGCCCTGTCGGCGCCTTCCTGGAGCAGACATTCGGAATCGTACTCGCCTTCAACTGGACCGGCGCCGCATTGGCCGCCGGCATCATGGGCTTTCCCCTGATGATCCGGGCGATGCGGTTATCGCTGGAAGGGATCGACCGACGCTACGAATCGGCCGCGGCCACGCTCGGTGCCAATCGCGCAATGGTCCTCATGACGGTTACCCTGCCTTTGATGCTGCCGGGGATCGTTGCCGGAACGGTTCTGGCGTTTGCCAGAGCCCTCGGTGAGTTCGGCGCCACAATCACCTTCGTCGGCAACATTCCCGGCGTAACGCAAACCATCCCGTCGGCGATCTACTCATTCACCCAGGTGCCCAACGGCGAAGCCCCCGCGCTTCGATTGACCGTGGTCGCGGTGATCATCGCCTTCGCGGCACTGCTGGCTTCGGAAGCGCTCTCGCGGCGGGCCAGTCGCCGGGTCCTCGGTCAATGACGTTGCGCGTCGATATCACCGCTTTGGCCGGGGAGTTCGAACTCGCCGCCAACTTCACAACGGATGGACGGGTCACAGCTCTTTTCGGGCATTCCGGCGCGGGCAAAACCACCCTCGTCAACCTGATTGCCGGGCTTGCCCGGCCAAAGCGAGGCGCAATCTCAATCGACGGCGACGTATTGGTCGATGTCGAGCGCGGTGTTTTTGTTCCAGCCAATCGGCGGCGGATCGGCTACGTCTTCCAGGAGGCCCGCCTTTTCCCCCACATGTCGGTGCATGGCAATCTCGCATACGGCCGTCGCTTCACGCGCCGCGGCGACCGCTGGGCTGATTTTGACGCGATTGTCGAACTGCTTGGTATCGGCCAGTTGCTCAACCGGCGACCGGTAAGCCTCTCAGGCGGCGAGAAACAGCGTGTCGCCATCGGCCGGGCCCTGATCGCCAGTCCCCGGCTGTTGCTGATGGACGAGCCATTCGCCTCGCTGGACGACGCGCGAAAACTGGACCTGATGCCGTATATTGAGCGGCTGCGCGACACGATGGGGCTTCCAATTGTCTATGTCAGTCATGCGGTCGACGACGTAGCCCGACTGGCTGATACGCTGGTGGTCATGAGTGAGGGAACGGTGGTTGCCTCGGGTCCGCTCAATACGATCCTCGGGCGGGCTGACCTGTATCGCTTTATCGGTCGGCGCGAAGCCAGTGTCGTGTTGACGCTGAGGGTCGGGACGGCCGGTAGCGACCCGGACACAACGCTTCTGGACCATCCAGCGGGGCGGCTATCCGTGCCGCGGCTTGAAAAACTGGCTGGCGACGAAGTGCGCCTGCGGGTCCGAGCCCGCGACGTTGCCCTGGCGGTCGGCGATCCGGGGCGCCTGTCGATCCGCAACCGCCTGACCGCCACCGTGACGGCAATCGACGACGGACCACCACCAATGGTTGATATTGCGCTCGACGCTGCCGGCATGCCGCTGGTGGCCAGTGTTACCCGCGACGCGGTCGAAGCGCTCGACCTGCGTGTTGGTATGCCGGTGACCGCCTTGATCAAGTCGGCAGCGCTTGATCGGCCGACTCCGGCGTCCCGAGCATCTGACCGGCAAAAAATATGACGGTTCCCGACCCGGTCGGGCTTTTCTTTCGCTCATCGGACAGTAAACTCGCCGCGGGAGCTGAGACATGATGGTTCTGCGTCAGTGGGCGAGTTCGAACGGGATACTGAGGGTTTGCGGAGTCGCCGCCCTGGCGGTTTCCGTCACCGCTTATGCCTACGCGGGCGTTAAGACCTCGACCCAGATCCGCTCCTATTACGTCAGCGGCTCAACTTCCAAATCGTTGGTCAACTATATGCGCCGCCATCCTTTTCGAGGCGACACAGGCGACGCCGTTGCAAACATCCGACCCACATATCGGCTCTCGGCGCCGACGCGGATGAGCGGTGGTACCTGCCGTGCCAGCAAGGTGACCCTCAGTATCCGCTTTGTGATGACCCTTCCCAAGGCACGCAGCGAATCATCAATGGCGTCGAGCACTCGCAACGCGTGGCGCAGCTTCGTCTCCTTCACCCGGCGGCACGAGGAAGGCCACAAGCGCATCTACGTTCAGTGCGGCAACGCCTTCGTTGCCAAAGCCCAGCGCATGACGAGCAAGAACTGCGGTAGCTTGAGCGTGTCGATCCGCCGCCTTCTGGAAACCGAGAAACGGGCCTGCGAACGCAAGCATCGCGCCTATGACCGCCGGGACTACAATCGCATCTACCGCCTCAGTCTGTTCCGGATGGCGAAATAGTCGCGACAGTCGCTTTGTACCAAGGGCGGCTAATATTGACTCAATATTGACCGCCCTTGGAATTACGCCCCCGAACGAAGTGCGCCCCGGCGATGGGGGCTGTGCCCTCATCACCGAGGCGCTTGCGCTCGGTTACACCCCATACTCGCCGAGCGACAGCTTCAGCAGTTCGCCGGAAGCTTGGCTTTCCCGCCGACAATCGTCACTTTGACCGGTGCGACGCCAGCACGGATCATTCCGAGCTTCTCGGCCGCCCCTTGGGTCACGTCGATGACCCGGCCGCCGACGAATGGTCCGCGATCATTGATCCGGACCACAACCGACCGACCATTGCGAAGATTCTCGACCCGTACCTTCGTACCGAAGGGGAGGCTTCGGTGCGCGGCAGCCAGCGCTCGAGCGTTCATCTTCTCGCCGCTGGCAGTCTTGGTTCCCATTTTGTACCAGGAGGCCTTGCCGCATTGGGCAGCGGCTTCCGCCTGAGTTGTCATTCCAACAGCCGCCATCGAGATCAAGACGGCGGCACCAAACGCGCCTAGGCGCAACTTAACAGACCCCACTCTATCTAACTTTCCCTTCCGAGATCCGCACCGATTTGCCGGTGCGTCCCCCCGGCCCCGGTCGTCGTGATGCGATATGCTACGAAGCGACCGGCGGCTTTCTTTGGCGCGATTGCGGCGCCAATGCGGCTTGGCGATAACCCTTGAAATCAGCTGGTTAGACAGCGTGAACATGGCCGGTCAGAAATGAAATCAATGACGACATTCAACCGACTGGCGGCGTTCGCCTTTCTTCTGGTGCTCGCCACGCCAGCGTCGGGAGGCGACGAGAATCAATCGCCGACTCCGACGGCGATCGACGATCGACCGGCCTGCACAACGCCAAATGTGGCGACTCCGGCCGGTTCCGTCTGCGGCCTTTCACTGGAGTCCGACGCCGCCGACGGCAGTGGTCGCCGGAGGATCGATGCTTACCTCGGCATCCCCTACGCCGATACGACAGCCGGGCCCAACCGTTGGCGGCCACCTATCCCGGCCGGCTCCCACCAAGGGGTCCTCACGGCAACCCATTTCGGCCCGGTCTGCCCGCAGGTCAGCGACTCCCCCAAGCCAGAACCGCAAAGCGAGGACTGCCTGAGTGTCAATGTCTGGACGCCACGAGCGGACGCGGATCAAATCGGCTTGCCGGTAATGGTCTTTATCCACGGCGGCAGCTTCATCAACGGTGCCAGCTCGCTGCCGATCTATGACGGCGCCGCCCTGGCGGCCAGCGGCCGGGTGGTGGTCGTCACGCTCAACTATCGTGTGGGCGCCCTCGGATTTCTAGCAGGGATCGAGGCATTGGCCGGTAACTATGGCTTCCTCGATCAGCAGTTGGCGCTGACATGGGTACGCGACACCATCGCCGTTTTCGGAGGTGATCCCGAACGGGTTACTCTGTTTGGCGAAAGTGCCGGCGCGGCGTCCGTCGGCCTTCACCTTGTCGCGCCGGCAAGTCGTGGCTTGTTCCAGGCTGCGATTATGGAGAGCAACCCGTTCGGCCTCCCTTTCAAATCGCGGTCAGTTGCAGGCTCCTTCGGCGAAGCGTTGCGGCTGAAGCTCGGCTGCATCAGCGAGCCACTGCAATGCTTGCGGAAACAGTCGGCCGAGGCGGTCGTCGGCGCCCAGACTTCGCTGCTGACAACCGTGGAACAGACGCTGGGCGGCTTCGCCAGTGAGTTGATATGGGCGCCGGTGGTCGATGGATCGGTGATCCCGACGCAACCCCTCGACACGCCGATTGCCATCCCGGTCCTGATCGGGACAAACCGCAATGAGGGCGTTCTATTTGCTTCCGGCGAGCGCCTTTCGCTCTTCGGAAAAACCGGGATCCCGCGACTCGAATATGACGCCCTGCTCGACCTGTTCTTTTCGTCTGGGACGGAGGACCGAATTCGCAGCTTCGCCCGCTACAAATCGCGGTCCGGCGACAATACCCAGGCACTCGCCCACGTCCTTACCGATTATCTGTTCACCTGCCCCAACCGGCGCGCAATGACCAGGGCGGCCGCGCCGGTCTATGGCTACCGGTTTACCCACGTGCCGTCCTTTGATGTTTGGCCGGGGATCGCGCCCTGCGCCCCTGCGAAACGGAAGGTCTGCCACACCTTCGAGCTACCCTTCGTCTTCAGCAATCCAACACCCGTCACCCGGCAGATCACGCCGCCTGGCGATCGATTTACGGCGGCCGAAAAGGCCCTGTCCGAACGGATGGCCGGATACTGGATCCGCTTCGCCGAAGCTCTCGATCCCAACTACGACGGCGCGCCGCCATGGCCGGCCTTCGACGAGGACCATTCAGGCCTGCAGGTCCTTGCCACCACCATTCGCCCGGAAACACATCCCGGCCATCACTGCGATTTCTGGGACGCGGTCGGCTATGACCTGCCGGGGCTGGCCGCGCGTATTCGCGACCTGCTGTGACACCCCGTCCCCTCGGGATCATGCTACCCGATCAATCAATGCCATGGCGGCAGCCGGCGCCCGGACCTTGGCGCCTGAGATGAAATAGGCGAACACATCACGCTCCTCACTCGGCGGCGGCGTGTTCAATACGCGCTCCAGGTCATCCGGCACGCCACCGGCGGCAAAGGTCTTTGCTCGCTCGCACCACAGGTCGAGATCAGCAGCCGGATAACCGGCGTCGTTCTCTTCCTGCGATCGCTGCAGGCGCAGATACACGAACGGTGCAGTCACGTCGGCGGCGGCTGGGTACGTGTCCGAGTCGGCGTAAACGATTGCGACGCCATGCTCGCGCAGGAGGTCAATGCATTCTGGGACGAGAAAACTACGGTGACGGACTTCGACGACGTGCCGGAGCGGCCGTCCGTCCCGTTCCTTGGGCAACAATCCCAGGAAGGCGGCGAAGTCGTCGGTGTCGTAGCGCTTGAACGGAGCGAACTGCCAGAGTACGGGACCGAGTTTGTCCCCAAGCTCCAGAACACCGCTACCGAAGAACCACTCAAGCCCCTCACCAGTGTCCGCGAGCTTCTTCTTGTTGACGATCGCCCGGTGCCCCTTGACCGAAAAGACGAAACCATCCGGTGTCTCATCCCGCCATTTCGCGAAGCTCTTGGGCGACTGGGTTCGATAAAACGTGCCGTTGATCTCGATCGTCGTGAGATGTTCA
>JAAEOR010000604.1 GCA_024222895.1 Hyphomicrobiales bacterium
GGGGAACTGCGCCAGCAGAAACTGACCCGCGATCAGCTGTTGATGAAGGTCGGTGCAGCCAAGAAAGACGCCGGCCGAGTGTTCGGCCTGGTCGCCGTTCGGCTACCACGGAAGAACCAGGCGGTGACGCCCGAGACGTTCAGCTACAGCCTGCGCAAGGTGCATCGAACGACATATCAAGCCTTTGCTGGGAAAAAAGCGCGTCGGTGAAATCACTCGGGCGGACGTCGAGAGATTCATGCGCGACGTAGCTGCCGGTAAGACGGCGGCAGACGTGAAGACTGGAACGCGCGGGCGCGCCATCGTGGAAGGCGGAAAGGGGACGGCGACCCGGACCGTTGGTCTCTTGGGTGGGATCATGTCCTTTGCGGTGTCCCGGCATCTGCGGCTCGACAATCCGGTACGGGGAGTCAAGCGCTACCCTGACAAAAAAGGGGAGACTTTTCTGTCGTCCGCAGAACTCGCCAAGATCGGCGCAGCGTTGACGCAGCTTGAGCACGACGGCGCTAATCCCTCTGCTATCGCTATCATTCGATTGTTAGCCTTTACCGGCGCGCGAAAGAGCGAAATCGCCTCGTTGCGATGGTCCGAAGTCGACCTTGAGCGCGGCTATTTACGACTGGGGGACTCCAAGACGGGCGAAAAGATCATTCCGATTGGGGCACCCGCCTGTGAGGTGCTCGCTAACGTCGACGTTGTCGAAGGCAGCGAGTATGTGTTTCCGGCATCGAGGGGCTGCGGCCGGTTTCAAGGGGTGGAGCGGGTCTGGCGGAAAGTGCGCGACGTCGCCGGCTTCCCGACGCTCCGGCTGCACGATCTCCGCCACAGCTTCGCATCTGTCGGCCTGGCGCGGGGCGACGCGTTGCCGATTATCGGCGCCATCCTCGGTCACACCGACGTGAAGACGACCAGCCGCTGTGCGCATCTTGCGGATGATCCGGTCAAGAGGGCTGCTGACGAAATCGCCAAGTCTGTACAAGCCGCATTTTCTGGCGAGTTCAGCGCCGAAGTTGTTTCAATTGGAACGAAAAGAAGCTCTGGCTGAGGTCTACTCACGATCCTTGAAGGGCGAGGTTGCGGCCAAGCCCCAAGTTCGCTTTCATTAGTCGCAAACTGTTGATGCAATCGACCAAGCTGCTGGGCGGCTTTCCGGTAAACTTTGGTCATCGAACGTGATTCGGAGCTTCGCCCGGTTGTGCCGACAGGGCTGATCCGACGGCAGCCAGAGTATCGAAACCGAGACAAGACCCCGCCATCTTGGCTACTTTAGCAGTTGGCCCATCGGCACCTGACCGGCCTCAGCCAGCAACTACAGCCGAGCCAGCATCGAACGGCGGCGCATCATAGCCGCGCTCATCCGAAAGGGTCGCGAGTTGGTCGAGATGGTGTAGGCTGGCTTCAGCGGCTTTAACCCCAACTACGGGGAACCGAATGACAAGCCTTCGATTGATCGCAGCTCTGTCGTTTTTGGTGCTCCTCCTGGGCGGGACTGTGCTCGCGGATGATCAGGCCGACTGGTCCGATTGTGCCGGTTCCGATCTGGATCGGAAGATCAGCGCCTGCACCCGCAGCGTTCGGCCCGCGTTGGAAAACCTCCCAAGGTGGAAGCCGCGGCGAGTTGCGTTGATCTATGGAGAAAGTGTTACTGCGCCTCTGGCGCTGTAGCCTGACCGGTGGGTCCGGCGTCGCGTTTTGCAAGGATTGGGCTGGTGTTCTGACCGGTCTCGGCAGACATTCGAGGGCGTTCGGTTGTGCCGATGGCGCGGGTTCCAGGCCTTCTTTGATGGGATTACCATCGGCAAGTTTGAAGCGGACATAGCGGTTCCTCCGAACCGTTCCCTCCGCACCACACCGCTCGCGACATTCGAGCAGCCAATGATAGGCTGCAGCGAGCGATGCCCCTTCGGCCGGAAGGAGCCCTTCCAAGACCTTGAGGTCATGTCGCAAATGTGATGGCTGAATAAGGGCCGAAGGAGCAGGAATGGCCCTTCACGGCCATCACGCCTTAAAGTGAGGCCGCATATATTTCGCTGAATTTACCATCAGCTTGAGCAACCGAAGCGAGAACACTTGGTGCATGACCACGAAAAAAATAGGGGATGTCCGTGTGTGGCACACCCAACGAGGGGCTCCATAACTGGAGCCCCTGTTTGGATTGAACTTAGCCGAGGTTGGCGATGAAAATGGCGCCAATCCCGATCGGTGCAACATAGCGTATCAAGAAACGCCATGCACGATAGATGGACCCGGACATTGCAAGCTCCTCCTCGGTCGATGCCTCAGTCATGA
>JAAEOR010000605.1 GCA_024222895.1 Hyphomicrobiales bacterium
GCCAGGATGCGAGCGTTGGCGACGATGAGCTGAAGGACCGCACCGTCGGCCGCGGCGGCGCTGGCGATGGAACTGACCGCCAGATCTTCACGCCCGGCGAGATCGGCAATCAGGGCGGTGTGATAGTCCTTGAAGATGCCGTACCAGCTTGGGCCGGTCAGATCGGCAATCATGTCGAGCGCCCTGTCGGTCTCACCCGAACCGAAAACGGCCCACGCGCCGAGCAGGCCACCGGCCAGCGCCGTCAGCGGTCCCAGCGCGGTGCTCGACACCTCACCTTCGGCTTCGGCCAGTGCGCCGCGTTCGATGGCGTCGACGCCGCGGGCGAACCGGGCCATCGGGTTTCGCGGATCGACCTTGGTCAGTTTCTCCGCAAATTCGAGCGCTGTGCCGATATCGCCATTGGCGATGCTCAGGATGAGCACGCGATCCATCAGGATCGGGTTTTCCGGATCATTGGCGAGCGCAGCCGTGAAAAAGGCAGCGGCAGCCTTGAGGTCGCGGGCGGTGTTTGCGCTCCGTCCGGCAAGATAGCTGCCGGCAAGCGAACTGAGCACCCGCCCGTCCGGGATTTTGCCGGTTTCGGCGTGGGCCGGCGGAACTGCTATGGCAATGCCAGCCGCGGCAAGCGCGGTGCGAAGTGCGTATCTGACGGTCATCGGTATCCGTTCGATAGATGAGACAAGATTGCCGTAAGTCGACAAGATGGCTGTTTTGCCGCGTTCCGGCAAGCGCCAGGTTGGCATTTCTCACACGCCAAGGCTCCGCGTCACCCCGGACTGCTGCAACGGTCGAGTGGCCTCCAAGGCATCCTGGCAATACGGGTCAGGGCACCGTGTCGTCAATGAGCCCTCTCGATGCAGAAATCGACGGCCTCCAGCAGTGCCGATTGATGGGCGGAGGCGGGGAAGGGGGCCAACGCGTCGCGCGCCACGTCGCCGAAATGCCGAGCGCGCTCAATGGTATCGTCGATGGCACCGTATCGGTTCATCAGCGCCACAGCCGCCTCGAGGTCTTCGGGTTCGACCGTACCCTCGACGATAACCCGATCCCAGAAGGTCCGGTCGGCGTCGGAGCCGCGACGGTAGGCGAGCACAACCGGCAGGGTGATCTTGCCCTCGCGAAAATCGTCGCCGACCTTCTTGCCGAGTTCGGCTGAGTTGCCGCCATAGTCGAGGGCGTCGTCAATCAGCTGGAAAGCGAGGCCGAGATTGGTTCCGAAAGAGCGGAAAGCCGCGCGTTCGGAGCGATCTCGATCGGCGATCGTCGGTCCGACCTCGGCTGCTGCCGAAAACAGCGCGGCGGTCTTCGCCTGGATGACCGCGAGATACTCGTCCTCGGTGGTCGCCGTGTTTTTTGCCGCGGCAAGCTGCATCACCTCGCCTTCGGCAATGATGGCGGCCGCATTGGACAGGATCTCAAGGCAATCCAGCGAGCCGACCTCAACCATCATCTTGAAGGCTTGCCCAAGCAGAAAGTCACCGACCAGCACGCTGGCCTGATTGCCCCACACCAGGCGAGCGGCGAGCTTGCCGCGGCGCAGGTCGCTCTCATCGACCACATCGTCGTGCAGGAGAGTGGCCGTGTGCATGAATTCGACGCTTGCGGCGAGTTTGACGTGGCCCGCGCCTTCGTAGCCGCACATCGCCGCCGAGGCGATGGTCAGCATCGGCCTGAGGCGCTTGCCGCCGGAATCGATCAGATGACGGGCAACTTCGGGAATCAGACCGACATCGGAGCCGGCCCGGTCGAGAATGATCTCGTTGACGGCGCCCATGGACGCGGCGGTGAACTCGACCAGGGGTTCGATTCCGGCTCGCCGTTGCCTCTTATTGTCCTTGAGGGGAACGATCACGCCCACTGGACACTCCCTTGTTAACAATCCTGCCGGCGACCATAAGCGCTCCAACCCACTCTCACAAAGTAGCGTTCCGGCGGCTGGCGGCGAGTGCGACGGATTGTCGGACCCGCTGTCAACGCCTGGTAGCCCGTCTCCGACATTTGCGGCCCCCCCGCGGCACTTCGCTCGTCGGCATCTGTTTTCGCTCCTTGCGGGCGGAAAAGTGCGAACACTTTTCCTGAAAACGCTCTCTTCCTTTCCGCTCTTCCCGGGCGGAAAAGTGCAAACACTTTTCCTGAAAACGCTCTAAGGTTCGCAACGATCACTGTCCAATCACGGAAAAGTTCGCCGCATGGAAGAAATCATCAGGACCAATGACCTCGTGCTCATCTCCTTTGTCGAGGCGTTGCTGCGCGATGCCGGCATCGAGGCACTGGTCGTCGACCAGAATATGAGCGTGATCGAGGGTTCGCTCGGTGTTCTGCCGCGGCGGGTGCTGGTCCCCGCTGATCGGGTCGATGCCGCCCGGCGTTTGCTGACCGATGCCGATATCGGTGGCGAACTGGAGAAGCCCAAGAAAAAGGGATGAGTGCGGCTTCGATGTCCGGCGACGACAGTGCGCCCACCGGAGCCCCCGTCACGGTCGATGCGTTCCTGGATGGCCGGGTCGAGGCGGTTCAGCCGGCCGTCGGACACCACCGGTCGGGGCTTGAGGCGGTGCTGCTGGCGGCCTCGCTTGACGCACGGATTTCCGGGACGGTGGTCGATCTCGGCGCCGGAGTCGGGGTGGCAGGATTTTGCACTGCCGCGCGCTGCCGCAGAGCCAAGATCGTGCTGATCGAGCGCAACGCCGATGCGCTGGCCTGCGCCAAGGCGGCGCTCGCCCGGCCCGCCAATGCGGATTTTGCCGAACGGGTCCGGATCGTAGCGGCCGACATCACGGCGCCGGAGGCGGAGCGCAGCCGGGCCGGCATGGGCCGCGATCTGGCCGAGCATGTGTTGCTCAATCCGCCGTTCTATCGCCAGGGCGACGGCACCGGTTCACCGGACGCGGCGCGGGCGGACGCCCATCGGCTCGATGCCGGCGGCCTTGATTCCTGGCTGCGTGCGGCGGCGTCGGTTTTGAAGATTCGCGGTGATGTGACGATCGTCTTTCGTGCCGGCGGCCTTGACGAATTGCTGGCTGCGGTCGGCCGCCGCTTCGGCGCCCTCGATCTGCTGCCGGTGCAACCGCGGGCCGACGTAGCGGCAAGCCGGATACTGGCCCGCGCGGTCAAGGGCAGCCGCGCCGGGTTGCGCATCCTGCCGCCCCTGGTTCTGCACGGCGAGGCCGGTAGCGACTACACGCCCGCCGTCGAGGCGCTGCTCAGGCAGGGAAAATCGCTGGCGGCGATCAGCCCCGGTTGGCATAGGCCGCGCCAACGCCCATCTTGATCCGGTTGGAGGCTTTTGCAGATCGCA
>JAAEOR010000606.1 GCA_024222895.1 Hyphomicrobiales bacterium
ACACCGTCCAGCACGCCGCGCACCGCCTCGCGCGGCAGCCGACCGGCTGAGACTTCGGCCAGCAGTTGCTCAGCCGCCTCCCCATCGTCCAGTGCCTGCGAGCGGGGGCCTTGCGTCGTCAGCTCGTCGAACAGGTTGGCCGCTGCCAGGATCGCCGCTCGTGGCTCCTCCAGGCGCGTGCGTCGGTGATAGCCGGACCCGTCGGCGCGTTCATGAGCCGAGCAGGCAATCTCTCCGACCGCACCGAACACCGGTGTCATCGAGAGCATGTGCTCCGTGTGCGACGGGTGCTGACGGGCGATGGACACCTCATAGGGCGTCAGCGGTTCCGTCTTGTCCCAGATACCGTTGACGATGGCGCATTTGCCGATGTCGTGGAGCAGCGCCGCATTGAACATGGTCTGGCACCAGTCTTCCTCGGCGCGTACGTCCAGGGCGGCGCGATAGGAGAGCCCGGCGACCTGCCGCGAATGGCCGATGAACCAGCGGCTCTTGTTGTCGGTGAAATCGGCAAAAGCCTCCGCAACCCGACGAAGATCGTCTGAGTCCATGGAGCGCGGTGGTCCGGGCTCGGCCTCGAGATAGGTGCTCCATTCGTCGACCCTGGCGAAGCCCGCCGTGAGCCTCGCCACATCGTCGAGGAACACCTTTACCACCTCCGGGTCGAACTGGCCGCCCGCCCGCGCATCGGCGACCTCGACCATGGACCTCAGGCCGCCGACGCGGCGATGCAACTCAGCGACGACGCAGAACTCGATGATCCGCGTCGCCGGCAGCAGGTCGGGGCCGGGCGGATGCACCGGATGGAGATCGTCCCAGCGCGATTCGAGCCGGGCGAGGATATCGGGAACGCCCGAGGGAACCGGCAGCCGGCGGGTCAGCGCCACGGCCTGGGCGCAATGGGCCACGCCCAGCACCATGAAGGCAGGGCCCATACCGACAAACGCGTCGATGACCGCCTGCCGCGCCTCTTCCGGTTGCCCGGGCGCGAAGCTACGCTCCAACTCGGCGCGAAGGCTTTCCGAATCCGCCGGATCGGCGAGGGTGGCTGCCAGATATCCGGTCAACTCGTCACCGAGAGCCGCCGCGGCGGTATCTTCCGAGGTGGACGTACAGCCGATGAAACGGGTGATACAGGCGTAATACAGGTCGCCGAGTTGGCCTTCCGGCAATCCCAGACGGTTACCGATCCGCACGGCCAGTGCCGTGGCTGTCAGGGCCGAACCCGGGGGATTTCCGGCCGACATGTCGGTGGCAAGGGACAGGGCGCCGAGAACTTCGGCAAGACGACCATTCGCCATGGTTGACTCCGACAAGTGTTTCAGGAGCGTACCGATCCCAGTATTGCAAGTCTCGATACGGTATTCACCCAGGTTTTCGGTTGCGCACCCCGACCCATCCGGCTTGACCCGAGCGCCGGCACCTTTATAGCTTTGCCCGCCGTTTCTCGGCCATTCCGCCGGACCTTGCCGCCATGCCTGACACCATCCCCGACCACATGCGCCCGGACCGTTCGTTCCAGGGCCTGATCCTGGCGCTGCAGCGTTATTGGGCCGACTATGGCTGTGTCGTGCTGCAGCCCTACGATTCGGAGATGGGTGCCGGCACGTTCCACCCGGCGACGACCTTGCGGGCGCTCGGGCCGCGGCCGTGGAAGGCGGCCTATGTGCAGCCGTCGCGGCGGCCGACCGACGGGCGCTATGGCGAAAACCCCAACCGCCTGCAGCACTATTATCAGTACCAGGTGATCATCAAGCCTTCGCCGCCGGACCTGCAGGACCTCTACCTCAAGTCGCTCACCGCCATCGGCCTCGACATGGCCCTGCATGATGTGCGCTTTGTCGAGGACGACTGGGAGAGCCCGACATTGGGTGCCTGGGGGCTGGGCTGGGAGTGCTGGTGCGACGGTATGGAGGTCTCCCAGTTCACCTATTTCCAGCAGGTTGCGGGGTTCGCCTGCGAGCCGGTTTCGGGAGAGCTCACTTACGGCCTCGAACGGCTGGCGATGTATGTGCAAGGGGTCGACAACGTTTACGACCTGAACTTCAACGGCCGCGATGGGGCCGACAAGGTCAGTTACGGCGACGTGTTCCTGCAGGCGGAACAGGAATACTCCCGGCACAACTTCGAACATGCCGATACCGAGATGCTGAAGCGCCACTTCGCCGACGCGGAGCAGGAGTGCCGGGCGCT
>JAAEOR010000607.1 GCA_024222895.1 Hyphomicrobiales bacterium
CCGGCGAATGAGGAAGGTGGCACTTACTATCTCAAGGAAGAGGACAAGGCACCCTTCGATGACAGCAAGTTTGAAGCCGGCGATGAAGTGGCATCGATCGTTGTTACACCCTTCGAGGGTGACCGTGGTGATGTCGCCTCAACGATGAAATGGAAGTCGGGCAAGTGGACTGTAGTCATGGCTCGCAAGCTGATGACGGGCAGCCAGTACGATGTTCAGTTCGACGACCTCGATGCCGCATATGATTTCGGCATCGCTGCATTCGACAACGCACAAGTCCGCCACGCATTTCACGTCGGCCCCCTACAGCTGCAGTTTGCGCAGTAGGACCTGTCCGGCGTCAGCGCCTATGAGACAGATTTGGCGGATTGAATAAGGGAGGATTTCTGGCCCAAGCGTCTTGGCAAGGCCTCGGCGCGGCGGGTCCCCGTCGACGAGATTGCCTGGATGCTCGACCAGTACCGGATCTGCGCCGGCCGAAAGAGTTGCCGACCGCATGGAGACCGAGAATTGCGCGCTAGCTTCCGCCCGGCGGCGCGCGTTTGATCCAGTCCGCAAGCCGATCTGCCGCCTTTTCAAGATCCTCCGTGCGGCGCGAGAAGCACAGGCGCAGGAAGCCGTGGTCATCGCCGAACGCGGTGCCTGGCGCGACACCGACATTGGCCTCGTCGACCAATCGCAGGGCGACGCGACGCGAGTCGGCTTCACCGTCGATCGCGAAA
>JAAEOR010000608.1 GCA_024222895.1 Hyphomicrobiales bacterium
AGAACGTCGTGAGACAGTTCGGTCCCTATCTGCCGTGGGTGTAGGAGAATTGAGAGGATCTGTCCTTAGTACGAGAGGACCGGGATGGACGTATCTCTGGTGGACCTGTTGTGGCGCCAGCCGCATAGCAGGGTAGCTAAATACGGACGGGATAACCGCTGAAAGCATCTAAGCGGGAAACCCACCTCGAAACGATTTCTCCCTTGAGAGCCGTGGAAGACCACCACGTTGATAGGCCGGGTGTGGAAGTGCGGCAACGCATGAAGCTTACCGGTACTAATAGCTCGATTGGCTTGATCACTCTCATTATCCATGTCCGCCTGGACAGGATGAATTAGACCAAAGCGTTGAACGTGGCCCCTCGGATCAAGTCCGAGGGCTGCGCTCACGCTGTTCGCTTGTCTGTGCTTCGCTGGCTTGGTGGTTTTTGCGGGGAGCCCAAAACCCGATCCCATTCCGAACTCGGCCGTTAAACTCCTCTGCGCCGATGATACTTCGTCTCAAGACGCGGGAAAGTAGGTCGCTGCCAAGCCTGCCAAGCACAGACCAAAGCTTCTTCGACCTTCTCGTTTCACGATCCTTCTCGATCAGACTGTTCGCGCCGCCCTTCGGGGCGGCGTTTTCGTTTTGCCGGCCGGATGTCGATATTCTGGGTAACCGTCCGGCCTGACGGCCTGACCGACCTTGTATCGATCCCAATCCTGGTGCGAGTCTGCCAGCGATGGCGGGCTGATGGTGTCCACTATCGTTGGTGGACACCATCAGGGTTTCAGGGTCTATCGATGGCAAAGAAAGGGCGGAAGCGCCGTAAGCGTCTGGTGAAGGTCGCCTTTCGTTGATTTCGCGTCCGGTGCACTGTCTGTGCCATGAGCATGATGATATCGGAGGAAGTGTCCACTAACGTTTTGGTGGACACTATGGAAGATTGCAGGCGCAAGCTTCGCCGTCGTTGGCCCGAGTACGGCGCGACAATCAAGATGAGAAGATGAGAATGCGTATTGCCTCATCGTGGAGTGCTCCCGGATGACCCTCCCGTTGCCTCGCGTTCAACCAGTTCGCCGCCTCACGTCGCCCGAGCTGAGGCGGCCCGCCCGTGCGGCAATAGGCCTCGACACATAATCGTCTGTATGCAAGAGTTCAGATGGTGAGGTCGGATTGCCGATCCCCCGGCTTTTGCTGCAACAGGGGGAAGGACCATGGCGGACGAGGCTAAGTCGACGGTCAAGCCGACGGTTCCAGATACGCTGAAGACGCTGGGCGTCGACCCGACCAAGGGGCTGACGGCAACTGAGGCATCGCAGCGTCTCGGCAAGTACGGGCCAAATGCGCTTGAGGAGAAGAAGGCGAACTTCCTCAAGTCCGTCGCACCGTATTTCTGGGCGCCGATTCCGTGGATGATCGAGGCAGCGGCGCTGATGGCGCTGATCGTCGGCGATCTCGGCGACTTCGTCATTATCCTGGTGCTGTTGCTGTTCAATGCCGGCCTCGGCTTCTGGGAGGAGCACCAGGCGAGTAACGCGCTACAGGCGCTGAAGAACTCGCTGGCGCTGAAGGCCAAGGTGCTGCGTGACGGCGCGTGGAGCGAGATCGCCGCGGCAACGCTGGTGCCCGGCGATGTCGTGCGGATCCGGCTTGGCGACGTGGTTCCCGCCGACACGCTTCTCGTCCAGGGCGACTATGCGAGCATCGATCAGGCGGCGCTCACCGGCGAGTCGCTGCCCGTCAGCAAGAAGGTGGGGGATGCCGCCTTTTCCGGCTCCATCGTCAAGCAGGGCGAGATGGTGGCGGTGGTCACCGCCACCGGCGGCAATACGTTCTTCGGCAAGACTGCCAAGCTGGTGCAGAGCGCCGGCGCGATCTCGCATTTCCAGAAGGCGGTGCTGCGGATCGGCGACTTCCTGATCATCCTCGCCATCGCGTTGGCGGTGATCCTCGTCGCCGACCGGCTGATCGCCATGCGCGGCACGACCTTCAACCACACCAACCTCTTCAGGCTGGCGGAATTCGTCCTCATCCTGCTCGTCGCCTCGGTGCCGGTCGCGATGCCGGCCGTCCTGTCGGTCACCATGGCGCTCGGCGCCAAGCTGCTCGCCAGCAAGAAGGCGATCGTCTCGCGGCTTGAATCGATCGAGGAGCTCGCCGGCGTTGACATCCTGTGCTCCGACAAGACCGGCACGCTGACCCAGAACAAGCTGACGCTTGGCGACGTCCAGCCTTTCGGGACAGCGAAGGCCGACGACGTGGTGCTCGCCGGCGCGCTCGCCTCACGGGCGGAGGACCAGGACCCGATCGACAATGCAGTGATCGCCGGCCTCAAGGACGCGGCTCAGCTTTCGACCTACAAGCAGACCGCCTACATGCCCTTCGATCCGGTCGGCAAGCGCACGGAGGCAACGCTGACCGGGCCGAATGACCAGACCCTTCGCGTCAGCAAGGGGGCGCCTCAGGTCATCATTGCGCTCGCCAAGCTCGAAGGCACTGACCGCGATAAGGTCGAGGCGCTGGTCACCGACTTTGCCGGCAAGGGCTATCGCAGTCTCGGCGTCGCCCGCGCCGGGGCCGACGGCGCCTGGACCTTCCTCGGGCTCCTGCCGCTCTACGATCCGCCGCGGCCGGATTCGAAGGAGACTATCGCCCGCGCCCGCGGCTATGGGATCGCGGTCAAGATGGTGACAGGCGACAATGTCGCCATCGCCCGCCAGATTTCCGGTCAGCTCGGCATGGGCACCGACATCCAGCCCGCCGGCCAGTTCTTCACCAGCGACGTGGCCAAGAGCGCCGTGCCCGCCGATGCGGTCGAGCGTATCGAGAAGGCCGACGGCTTCGCCGAGGTGTTCCCCGAGCACAAATACGCCATCGTCAAGGCCTTGCAGGAGGGCGACCACATCGTCGGGATGACCGGCGACGGGGTGAACGACGCTCCGGCACTGAAGCAGGCCGACGTCGGCATCGCGGTGTCCGGGGCGACCGACGCCGCCCGCGCCGCCGCCGCTCTGATCCTCACTGCGCCGGGCCTGTCGGTGATCATCGACGGCATCGAGGAAGCCCGCCGCATCTTCCGGCGAATGACCAGCTACACCGTCTACCGCATCGCCATGACCATCGACATCATGGTGTTCGTCGTGCTGGCCTCGATCCACTACGACTTCTTCCCGCTGACCCCGGTGATGATCATCGCGCTGGCGCTGCTCGACGACGTGCCGATCATGACCATCGCCTTTGACAATGCGCCGGTCGACCCGCAGCCGGTCAAATGGGAGATGGACCGCATCCTCATCGTCTCGTCGGTGCTGGGCCTGATGGCGGTGATCCAGAGCTTCGGCCTGCTCTATATCGGCGACACCATCTACGGCCTCGGCCAAGGCGAGCTGCAGACGCTGATGTTCCTCCAGCTCGTCGCCGGCGGCCATCTGATGCTGTTCCTCACCCGCTCCGAAGGCTTCTTCTGGAACCCACCATACCCAAGCCGGCCTCTGTTCCTTGCGATCGTCGCCACCCAGATCGTCGCCGTGCTGATCTGCGCCTTCGGCGTCCTGGTGCCGCCGCTCGGATGGGAGGCGATCGGGCTGGTGTGGGTCTACAACATCGTCTGGATGTTCGTTCAGGACGTGATCAAGGTCCGCCTGCACGGGCACGTCGCCCGGCGCCAGGCCGGTGATCGCCCGCTGATCGCCTGCGTCACCCGCCCGCTCGACGCCGTCGGCGGGATCTACCAGCGCGCGCGCCACCGAGGAGCGGCACGATGAGCTACCGCGATCGGTTCATGGTCAAGCCGGGGTCCAAGGTCGGCCTCGGCAAGATCGATCCGTCGCAAACTCCGGTCGGCGACCACAAGTCGGCGGACAAGATCATCGAGAAGGACCGCCAGCGCCTCGCCGAAATGCAGTACCTGATGTACGCCGAGGACCGATATTCGCTGCTCATCGTCCTCCAGGCGCTCGACGCGGGCGGCAAGGACGGCACGGTCAACCATGTGCTCTCCGCCATGAACCCGCAGGGCTGCTCCGTCGTCGGCTTCAAGCAGCCGACGCCACAGGAGCTCGCTCACGATTTTCTGTGGCGGGTCCATCCCCACACGCCGGGCCGCGGCCGGGTCGCCGTCTTCAATCGCTCGCACTACGAGGACGTTCTGGTTGCGCGGGTCCACAATCTGGTGCCGAAGGCTGTGTGGTCGAGGCGCTATGACATGATCAACGACTTCGAGGCGACGGTCGCGGCCAACGGCACGGCGATCGTCAAGTTCTTCCTGCACATCGACAAGGACGAGCAACTCGAGCGCTTCAAGGCCCGCATCGACGATCCGACCCGCAACTGGAAGATCAGCGACAGCGACTACACCGAGCGCGGCTACTGGGACGACTATACCGTGGCCTTCGAGGAGGCGCTGTCGAAGTGCTCCACCGACCACGCGCCGTGGTTCATCATTCCGTCGAACCACAAGTGGTATCGCAATCTCGCGGTGGCACGGATCGTGGTGGAGACGCTGGAAGGTCTGAGCATGAAGATGCCCAAGGCGACCGTCGACCTCGACGAAATCAGGCGGAAGTTTCAAGCGGCCGCCGCGGTGGAGAAGAAGAAGGGGTGACATCCTCCGCCGGCTTCCGTGGCGATATCCTTTGGGCGGTCAGCCGCCCGTGACCGCTCTGACCGTAGTCGTTTTCGTCATCGTCTATCTAGCGATGGCGCTCGGCAAGGTGCCCGGCTTCAAGGTCGACCGCGCCGGCGCCGCGCTGATCGGCGCGCTGCTCCTTCAGGTGAGCGGCGCCATCTCCCTCGACAAGGCCTGGGCGTCGATCGACTACCGCACCATGGCGGTCCCTGTTCGGCCTGATGGTCGTCTCCGCGCAGTTCACCATGTCCGGCTTCTGCACGGCAGTGACCGGTCGCGTTTTTACTGGCGCTCGCGTGGGTCGTGTTTCGCATCGGTACGTGAGCCGCACGGGCGGGCGTCAGAAACTGGAGTTCATCCGGGAAATGTCGGATAAAACCATCATACAGCAAATCGCTTTCAGCGATTCGATTCCAGAGAGGTTGAGTAAGCTCGGCGTGAAACGCTCTGAGGCGAGGTCTGGGTCGAGCCCGTCGTTCAATTCGATCGGCCGGGATTTGCCGTTCGCCGCTGCCCAAGGCAATGACTCTTTTGAGGAAGACGAGCTCAAACTAACCGGCACTCCGGCCAGTCTCTCGGCGATCTTCAAGGCCGTCGGCGGCGAGCCGTCGCAATCGTCCAAAGTTGTCAGCACCTACTACGATACCTCCGACAAGCGCCTCTGGCGCCGAGGGTTCTCGCTTCGCATCCGCCGAAAAGGCGAGCGATACGAACTCACGCTAAAGCAACAGGGCGACGATTCGCTGCGGCGCGGCGAGTGGACGACCGTCATGCACGCGCCGGTGCCGGATATCGGGCGGTTACCGCCCCAGGCGCCGCGCGGCGAGATCGGGACCATCCTGCCCGAGGAACTCCAGCCGCGCTTCACGACAGAGATCGATCGCACGCAGAGGCATCTGGATCTGCCGGGCGCGTCGGTCGAGGTTTCGCTCGATGTCGGCCGCATCGTCAGCGACGAGCGCGAAGCGCCGCTGGTCGAGCTGGAATTCGAGCTGTTGGACGGCCATCTCGCCGTCATGCTCAAGCACGTCAAGTCGGTGCTCGGGCGCCGCCGCTTCGTCGTCGGCACGCGGTCCAAGGCAGATCGCGGGATGGAGCTGGTCGACAACGCACCTCCGGCCCCTGTCAAAGCGATCAAGCCGCCGCTGAGTGGGGCGGATACCATCGAAACCGCGGTCACCAAGATCGTCGCGATCACCGCCAAGCGGATCATCGGGAATGTTGCCGCGGCCGTTGATGGCCGGGATCCGGAAGGCGTGCATCAATTGCGGATCGGACTTCGGCGGCTGCGGTCCGCATTCGGCCTGTTCAACGGCGCGCTGTCGCGGCGGGCGGCAATTCTTGGCGACAATGCGAAGCGGGCGTGCACGGCCCTTGGTGATGTCCGCGATCTCGATGTGTTCCTGCTGGAAACGATAGCCCCGGTCATCGAGAGCAGATTCGATGGCCCCGGTCCGGCGCGGCTCGCGAGCATCGCCGAGGAACGCAGGCAAGAGGCCTATGAGGGGACGCGGCAGCTCGCCAGCGAACGCTGGTTCAACAGCTTCCTGCTCGATTTGCTGATTGCCGGCGAGGGCGGCGGCAACGGGCTGGTCATTCGCGATCGCAACAAGTTGCTCCTGCCAAGCGCGGTGGAGGCTCTCCGCAAGCGGCACAAGAAAGTGCTGAAGGTGGGCAGAGGTTTCGCCGGCCTCTCGTCTTCCGAGCGCCATGAGGTTCGGATCGCGCTGAAGAAGCTCCGCTACGCTTGCGATTACTTCCAGCCGTTGTTTAAAAAGAGCGTCGCGCGACCTTATCTCAAGCGCCTCGCCAGCTTGCAGCTCGATCTCGGCCGGTTGAACGATGCGACCGTAGCCGAAACCCTTGCCGACCAGCTTGCCGCGGGCGATACCGATGCGATGATCGGCGCCGCTTTGGTCAAGGGGTGGTACAGGCACCGCCTGCAAAGCGTCGAGCCGCATATGCTCGATGCGTGGCGGCGATTCACCGAGGCGCGGCCCTTCTGGCGAACCTGAGGAGAGGTAGGCGATGATCTCCATTCTCGTTGTCAACGCCAAGGGCGGCTGTGGCAAGACGACGATCGCGACCAATCTCGCGACCGCCTTCGCCAATGCCGGCTTGCGGACGGCGCTGGCCGATTGCGATCGACAAAGATCCTGCCTCGGTTGGCTGAAGCGCCGCCCCAAGGACATGCCAGAGATCGTCGCGCTTGACTGGCACAAGGCGCAGGGGAAGGTTCCCGACGGCATCGAGCGCCTGGTGATGGACACCGGAGCCGGTCTGCGCTCAAGCCGGGTCCAGGAAGCGTTGAAGCCCGCCGACATGATCGTAATACCGGTCTTGCCTTCGGTCTTCGATGAACGGGCGACGCGGACGTTCCTCAAGAAGGTCGATACACTCAAGCCGGTGCGAAAAGGCAAGAAGCCGGTTGGCATTGTCGGCAATCGGCTCCGCTCCAGAACGCGCGCCGAAGCCGAACTCGATGAATTCCTGGCCAAACTGGGCCACGAAGTGGCGGCGCGCCTGCGGGATCGGGCGATCTACCAGGACGTTGCGCGGCGCGGGCTCGGCATTTTCGACCTTTCGCCAGGCCGCCGGGCGGGTGCGGTCGAGGAATGGCTGCCGCTGATCAGGCTCATCGAGAGCCAGGATGGGAGCGTCGGCCGGGAAATCTAGACTGGCGTTTCCTTTTCCGGGTGGTCTACCTCGGCGTTTTGGCGGCGGCGGCGTGATTGGCGCCTTTGCGCGAATGTTCTCGGGAATGATACCCTTGGTATGAGGTCGGCACAGGCGCGCAAGCGATAGCTGGCGCCCTCGATCTGGACCACGACAGCGTGGTGCAAGAGCCTGTCGAGCAGCGCGGTGGCGACGACGGGATCGCCGAAATGGCGAATGAGGACAATTCGGAGAGATAATTCGAAATGACCACCTTGAACAATTACGCTAGGTCACTGTGCGCCATCAAGGCACTGGCTGCGAGTCTATTCGCCGTCGGTGCTACGGTGCTTGTTATAGGGGGCGCTAGCGCCCAGGACGAACCCCTACCGCAAACGCTGTTCACCAACGTCAATGTGTTTGACGGCA
>JAAEOR010000609.1 GCA_024222895.1 Hyphomicrobiales bacterium
AGTCCCAGCAGCAACGTGGCAGCCACCAATTGCGTCACTCTCATCGCCTTCAGCCGGTTTTGGGCCTACTGTGCCGGACTACCATCTTGCCGTGACAGTCCGGCGATAGCCTGATCGACGATCTCTTTGCCTTGCCGCCATACCTGGCGTTTCCAAACCTTGTCGTCCGGACAAAAAACTCGCTTTACCTCGGCCTTGATTGCCGGCGCCCTCCGGTTGTTCAAAGCGCTATTCAGTCGGAGCCAATTATCAGCCTGGAGAGCCATGAGAACGGTCGAGCTCGGAAACGTTCCGAATTCCAAGGTGACCGATGTCACCTCTGCTTCTGCCAGTGCATCGTAGGGAACCGTCTTGACCGCACCGGTCAGGGTGGTGCTGACCGATTCACCGCCGTCGGAGCTTCTGACACGTTGACCCCACCAACCCGTTGCGCGCTGATATTCGGCAGAGCCCGGTGACCTGTTGATTATGATTTCGGCATTCCCAAAGGGGCCGAGCCCCGTGTGAAAATCAATGAATACGGCCTCCGAAGCATCTGCTGCGTGTTTATCGAGGATTTCCCTGAATTTCCGGTTGGACCAGGTGGGTGCCCGTCCACCATAGAACAACCCATTCGGATAGGAGTATTGTCCGCCGGAGACCGCCTGCCGAAGCGAGGCCCCGCCGTGACTTATACGGTAGAGATAAAGCCTCGCCATTGAAGCGCCGGATGCAAACATCCAGTAGGATTGGGGCGCGATCCAACCGGCCAATGTCTCGTAGCCAGGATTTTGCGGATGCTGCTTGTCGTGATCGATGAAGTTCCGGTTTATGTCGACATTCTCTTCATTGAAGCGTCGGAGGTGAGCAAATCCGTAGGGATTGATTGCGTGTATGAAGACGCATTTGATTGTTTCGCATTTGAGGCTGCCACGGAGTAGGCCAGTCTGGATTGCGCTTCCGGCAAATCCCTCAACGCCATGTGTCCCCGAGGCGAGGAGCAGCACGGTGTCGGCGTCCGGAGAGCCGAGAACAGCGACATCGGTAAACAAAGCGCCTCCATCCGGCCCGTCCAGGGGATGCCGATAGCTTTCCACTCCGGCAGAAGCCGTCTCGGCGGCTTGAAGGAAATTCGCGCGCGCCGCTTGGTAGTTGTCCGCGAATAGCCTCATCTCCTCGGAATCCCCAACCTGCACTCGCTCGTTACGGCCGAGGGCGACAATCAGCAGAACAGAGAAGAGGCCAGCGGCAAGTACCGTGAATCCAATCTTTCGCATAGACCAGTAGATGGCGCTCAGTGTGGACCGAAAACGATCGAAACGAAGAACCTGCCTGTGTACCCACCGAGCACGCCGCACACAGCTCCCGCGACCGGTCCTCCGGGAAAGCCGATGACGCTTTCACTACCCAACCGCGTCAAGAACCAGAAGGAAACGCCCGCAATCAGAACGAACAGGATTGGGTGAACAATGCCACCCAACGCGCCCACCAGTGCACCGGTGACGACGCCTGATATAGCTCCAACGATCGTTCCAAATCCTGCCCCCTCCTTTGCGACTCTGGATCGCACGTCTGAGCCCGATTCAATAATGCGCATTAAAGGATCGAAGTAGCCGCTCGCCCACCCACCGGCCGCTCCCCCGAGAAGGCCGAAAATCCCGCCGAATATTGCACTCGAAAGGATCGCAACGACGAAGAACCCAACATCTGCCAACATCTGGTGGTCCTGTCTTCAGGCAGTGAATAATCACGCGATGCTTGCTGTTGCCGCGCGCCGGTTCTCACTTGCCGCCGTGCGCTCATTCGGCTCGACGCAAGACCGCGTCGTTTCACGACAGCGAAGCTTCTCACGTCACCCGCAATGAGCGTCGACGGTGAAAGCGCAAGTGCCGTACGACAGCACATCTCGCGGCTATCGCTGTTGACCTCAATCAACCTAAGTTCTGGTTGGAGGCCGCATAGAACGGGGAATTGGCGAAGTCAGGGAAGGCCCATGACCATATCGCTCTGGTATCAGCGGGTTTCGGTTCCACCATGGCTCGTGCCGCCCTTGGCTCTCTGCTCGACGCGAAAATCAGAATGTTCCGAAATGCGCATCGTTTCGCGCTCACTGGAGATTTCATCGACGCCGGCCTGGACAAGTTCGCGTACAAGCTCGGTCTTTCGGTAAAGATACTCGAGGCGATCCCCTTGGGACTCAAGTGAGCGATACTCGGTCGCCATCCGATGGGCGTCGATTGGCGTTTGCACCCGGAACTCCACGACCTGTGATCCGAAATTGAAGGGCGGCATGTCGAGCGCCGAACGAAACCGGCACAGGTACTCGACCCACATTTCCAGATCGTTGTGCCTTTCGCGGTAGGCTTCGCTGAACGGCGTCATCAGGATCAGCTCACGGGTCTTGCGCAGGTCCTTCTCGATTTCATGCCGTGCTTCCTTGGACAGTCCGTGATCTGCGAGACGTTCGAAGCACGCCATGCGGACTCTCCGGGCGCGCCGTCTTGCGTACCCCGTTTTGATGTGGCCCAGGTAATCCATCTCCAGTCTGTTGAGCACTGCATCCTGGAGCTTCCGCGTCCGCTCAAAGCGATCGTCGTCGTGCCACTCCTCACGTGGTATCCCGTATGCGTCTGCCTTGTTTCCGAGAAGCCGATCGGCCGCTCGCCGCAGCCGCGTGGGCAGGTCGCCCCGTGGGCTCTTGATCGCGATCATCGGATGCGATTCCAGCTCGCGAAG
>JAAEOR010000610.1 GCA_024222895.1 Hyphomicrobiales bacterium
CCCACTGACCGAGCAACGCCCATTGGTGCAGCACGGTGGCACCCATCCTCTCGACATCCTCGTTGAACTGGGAGAGTCGCTCGGGATTGTCGCTCAGGGTCGCCGAGCCCTGTGGGCCGAGCGTCGACAGCATCACGTAGGTGGCCATGACCGTCGAATGTACTCGCGTTCGTGGGGTGGTGGCCCGCAGATACCAGCCGCCCCGAACCCTCACGGTTCGTGTCACCCGTGATCGGTGAGCTCGATACCGGAGCCGGCCGGCGCGTCGGCCATGGGCTTATCACCGCCTCAGGTATGACACAACGGTGAGGGAGAATGTTGGTAGAGCGGGTTGGTGTTGCTGACCGCGAAAGAGTCAGGGTGAGTTCCTCACTTGGTGACACTCACCGGTCGGGCGTTCGCCGACAAGATCCTGTAGCACCAGGGTCTGGTCAGCAGGCGCCGTCCCGGCAAGTGCGTGCCACCTCCGGAACATGATTGGAGAAACGAAGATGGCTGATGCCATGTTGTCTGACTCGACGCGTCTTGTCACAGGCGGGATCGACACCCACAAAGACGTCCATGTCGCCGCGGTCGTTGATGACCTCGGCGCGGAGATCGCAACCAGGGCGTTCCCAGCGACCGCGGACGGCTATCGAGACCTGGCCGGATGGCTCACCAGCCACGACGAGGTTGACCGTGTCGGGGTTGAGGGGTGTGGATCTTGGGGCGCCGGGATCGCCCGGCATCTCAGCGTCGCGGGCGTGACGGTGGTGGAGATCAATCGGCCGAACCGGCAGGCCCGTCGTCGAGGCAAGTACGACCCGCTTGACGCCCTAGCCGCAGCACGGGCCGCTCTTGGCGGCCTCGACGCCCTCCTCACCAAGAACCGCGTCCGAGCCGTCGTCGACGAAACCAACCCGGCCTAGAACGAGTCAGCCAGTAGGGCTTGAATCAGCCGCTTACTCGGACGCCGACCTTCTCCGCTTGGCAGCTCGCCGGCCGAGGATCTCAACAGCGACAGCCGCCGCGGCGAACACTGCCGCCACGCCGAGCGCTGCGTTCGTCGGCAGAAACGCTCCAAGAGCCCACCGAGCCGCGAAGCTGCAGCCAGCCAGCACGAGAACCGCCACCCGATAGTGCTTGGACATCTTCAACAGCCATGGCCGGTGGCGGTAGAAGTCCTCGGAGTAGAACTCGCCCTCGTCCGTCATGGCTAGGGGCAGGATTCAAACACCCGTCAACCCCCACGATCAGGTTGGCGCGCCCCGGCTCCAGGGCTCTTGGACATCAGCAGGCCAACCGCTAGCAGGATGAGGCCGACCACCACCAAGGCGACGGACAGTCCAGAGGCGACCCCAGGATCGATGACCAACGAGCCCACGAACCGCACCACGAACGCCAAGACGCCGATCCCGAGAAGGACGACCCGCAACGTGGGTGAGATGCGGCGAAGCCACGGCCGGTGCCGGTAGTAGCTCTCGGAGAAGAACTCGCCCTTGTCGGCCATGGCTAGGGACACACCCCGTTCTGAGGCTTCGGGATGCCGGTGGGGCACAGGTAGTCCGGCCGGTCAGTCGGGTCGTAGTCCTGATCGATGCCACATGCGCCGACGATCAAGGCCGAAATCCCTTCGGCAGTGAAACTGACCCGGAGCGGCACACCCAAGACGTACTCACCCACGTTGTAGACAAACGACCTGCCCGCCGCCGTCAGGTCGCCATCAGCGAACGCGACGCGGACAGCCTCAACTGTCGAGACTTCAGACGCACCGGAGTGGCTTCGCTGCCGGCAGGGTCGAAATGCCACACGTCGCCGAACCGCGACCGCAACGCCGCAGTCACCGCCATCACCTCGGGTTTGGTCGATGTCGACACCACCGGCCCCAACGCCGAGCAGACCGCCGGAATCACCACACACGACGTCTTCCCTGAACGGGGTGGGCCCAACACCAACACCGCCTGCTCAGCCGGCGCACCCACCCAATAGGACGTCTGCGGATCAAGGCCCAGGAACGCGCCGCCGACCGTCGCCGTAAACGCACGCGCATGCACCGCCGGATCATCCGCCCCCACCACCTGACGCGCTGGTGAGCGACCAGGAGCTCGCCGAAGACGAGCCGGCCGGCGACGTCGCCGAGCCAGCCACACCTTCACCACCAAAGCGATGGCGAAGGGAGCCGCGAAGCCGGCCACGAACCCGACGAACACCCACCCCGACGA
>JAAEOR010000611.1 GCA_024222895.1 Hyphomicrobiales bacterium
GCGGCGAGTGTCATGGCCGACAACGGCAATGGTATCGATGACGACCCTGACGGTGATACCCTCACTGTGACGATGGTCAACGGCATCGGTTTCATACCCGGAGTCGCTTTCGCTTTGCCATCCGGAGCGCTGTTGACCATGAACAGCGACGGTACCTTCACCTACGATCCCAACGGCGTGTTCGATGCCCTACCGGTCGGCATTGTCGATCAGGACACGTTCACCTACACCATCGATGACGGGGACTCGGGAACCGACAACGCCACCGCAACAATCGAGATCACCGGGCTTGACAGCGACGATACCTTTGTCGGCACGCCGGGCGTTGATGTGTTCTCGGGCGGGGTCGGCAACGACACGATGACCGGCCTGGCCGGCAAGGACAAGCTCAACGGCGACGGCGGCAAGGACACCATCGATGGCGGCAACGACGATGACAAGCTTGATGGCGGCGGCGGCAAGGATGTGCTCAACGGTGGCAAGGGCAACGACAAGCTGACGGGCGGCGGCAAGAGCGACACATTCGTCTTCAACACCAAGCTGAACAAGAAGAAGAACGTCGACAAGGTGAAGGACTTCAAGGTCAACAAGGACACGATCGGCCTTGATGAGGATATCTTCAAGAAGGTCGGCAGCAAGCTGAGCAAGAAGGAGTTCGAGATCGGCAGCAAGGCCGACGACAAGTCGGATCGCATTATCTACGACAAGAAGACCGGCGACCTCAGCTACGACAAGAACGGCAGCAAGAGCGGCGGCAAGACCCTGTTCGCCGAACTCGACAAGGGCCTGAAGCTCGACCACAAGGATTTCGCGGTCGGCGACTTCGTTCTTTAGGGGACACCGCCCGGCCCAAAGCGATCAAAAGGCGCGTCGCGCGACAGTTCAACCCCCATCGATTTTCGTAACCGGGCAACCGTATCGAGCCCAGGCTGGCACCGGGTCGTCTAGTTCGAGGCAGACTGCGATGGTACCGTGCCGATTGCTAGAAGTGGCGCCCGCAAGCACCCGATCTCGCTGATCGCTGGGAGCCAGCGACGGTTTGGGGGACCGGATGGCAACTTCCGCGGCATCAGCGACTCCGGACATCGGCCGGCTGAACTGGGCCTATATCGTTTTCCTGACGCTGGTGGCCGCGCTCGGCGGTGTGCTGTTCGGTTATGACACCGCGGTCATCTCAGGTGCCATTGTCTTTGTTCAGAAGGATTTCGGCCTCAGCTCGGCGGCAATGGCCTGGGCGGCCGCGAGCGCTCTGATTGGATCAGCCTTCGGCGCAGCGATCGCCGGTCTGTTGAGCGATGCGATCGGCCGCAAGCGGACCCTGCTCATTGCGGCTGCGCTGTTTCTCATTACTTCCGTCGGCGCCGCGGTCTCTGATGGCCTGACCATGCTGGTTGTCTATCGGATCGTTGGCGGTGTCGGTGTCGGTGTGGCCTCGATCGTGTCACCACTGTATATCGCCGAGATCGCACCGGCCCGCTACCGCGGACGCCTGGTCTCGGTCAATCAGTTTGCCCTGGTTGCCGGCATGCTGCTGGTCTACTCGGTCAACTACGCTGTCGCCAGCGAAGGCGGCAGCCAGTGGAATATCAGCATTGGTTGGCGATGGATGTTCGCGTCGGAGGCGGTGCCGGCAGTAGCGCTGCTTGGCCTGGTCTTCCTGGTGCCGGAGAGTCCGCGGTGGCTGGTGCAGCACGGCCGCGGGGCGGAGGCCCTGCAGACACTGTCAACAATCAGCGACGAGAAGGCCGCCGCGGCCGAGCTCGACGCGATCGTCACGACCGCGGACCATCCCACGATCGGTTGGCGAGATCTGGTTTCCGGCAGACTGCGCGCGCTGATTCTGGTTGGCGTCGGCCTGGCGGTGCTTCAACAGATCACCGGAATTAACGTTTTCCTTTATTTCGCCCCGGAGATTTTCGAAAGCGTCACTGGCGCGGGCTCGGATGTCGCCCTGCTGCAGACCGTCGTCATCGGTATTGCGAATCTGGCATTCACCATGGTCGCCATCTTGACGGTGGATCGAGTCGGCCGCAGACCGCTCATGCTGATCGGATTTGCCGGTATGACGGTTTGCCTCACCGCGATCGGCATTGCAGTCTACCGTCAGAGTGTCGACGGGTTTCTGCTGATCTTTGTCATTGGCTATATTGCGAGCTTTGCCGTCTCCGTCGGACCGGTGACCTGGGTCCTGTTGTCGGAGATGTTCCCGACCAGCATTCGCGGTTTCGCCATGGGCGTGGCGGCGACCAGCAACTGGCTGGCCAACTTTGTCGTTTCGCAGACCTTTCCGATGATGGATGGCAATGCCTGGCTCGTTGACCGGTTCAACCACGCGTTTCCTTTCCTTCTGTACGCCGCCTTCGGGCTCCTCGGGATGGCCTTCGTCTATCGCTTCATTCCCGAAACCCGGGGCCACAGTCTGGAAAAGATAGAGTCCATGTTCCGCCGCAGCCCGCGACGGGGGTAGGGGACCCTCCGAGGAAAAGCGGCGTTTTGTCCGGTAGTTGTTGACGAGCCGGCGCGTGGAGTGGAAACACTCCTTGACGCAACGACACCGGAATCCAGCGATCGTGCCGCTGAACGACCAGAACGCCAATCCCGGACTGCCCTGGCCGGAGGCATATGCCGACATCCTGCCGGTGCTTCGCGAGCAATGGGGTATCATCGACACGATCTATCTCACCCGTCAGCTGAGTGGCGGGAAATCGGGCGCGCTCGTCTATATGGCCGACATCGAAAGTCGGACATTCACCGGGCAGGCCATCCTCAAGCTCGAGCAGGCGGCCAACGCGGCAAGGCGGGAAGACATCGAGGCCGAACTCCATCGCCACGCGATCGAGGAAGCGCCGGAGTTCGCCGCCGCACATTTGCCCAGGCTTCTGCACTCACTGTGCCACGGCGATCAGGTCGCCGTGCTGTCGACGATTGCCGGCGGGGGGCTGGAATATGCCGAGCCACTTGCCGGCTGCGCGTTTGACCGGCAGCTGACAGTGATCCGCGAAGTGTCGCGTGGTTTGCTCGAAGACTGGAACGCTGACTACCGGCTCGGCAAAGGCATGCGTTCGCCCCGGGAGCTGCTTGCAAGCTGGCTTGCTTATCGGCTCGATCCCAACGCCGGTGGGCGCCTCCACCGGTTCATGGAGGAATGCGCGCTGTCGCCCGAAACGCCGAGTGTCGTGTTCGAAGGGCGCTGGCTCCCCAATCCGATGGCGCTCGCCACGGCAAGTCCGGGGCTTCCGGAGCAGTCGCAATTGCGGGCGATCACCGGTCACTGCCATGGCGACCTGCACGGCTACAATATCCTCACCGGACAGGCGGTTGCCGACAAGCCGAGCTACTATCTGATCGACTTGGCGATGTATGAGAGCCGCCAGTTTCTTTTCTACGATCACGCCTATTTCGAGATGTCTGTCCTGCTGACGGCGCGCGGCGACGCTTCGCAGGCGGACTGGAACTCGATCCTCGCCCAGCTCGGTGACTTCGATCACGGTGAAGAAGACCTGCCGTTGCGAACCGACGATCTCGGCCTGATCGAACTGGTTCACGCCCTGCGCGGCGAAGTGAACGAATGGATCGCCCGGAATGAGAGCAATCGTCGGTCGTTCATGGAGAACCAGTACCTGCTGGCCCGGGTTGCGGCGGGATTGAATTTCACCCACAAGCGTATCTCGCTCGAGTCCAGGCAGATGGCCTTCCTGTACGCGGCGCTGAATCTGAAGGACTACTGCAAGCTCAACCGCCTGAACTGGCCGAAGGATGGGCCATCCTTTGCCATCGGCTCGGCCGACCGGTCGGCTGTGCAATCCACGGCGAGTGTCGCCGGCTCGTCGGGTGGGCAAAGCGCTGCTGCGACGTCATCGGCGGTGCCGCCAGCGATTGAGCCCGTGGCGCCGCCGCAGCAGCCGGCACCGGCGATCGGGACATTCTTCAGCGAAGTCAGGCGGCGTCATGTCATACGCGTCGCCGGCGCGTATCTGGTCGTGGCGTGGCTGTGCATCCAGGCGATCAACGCATTCGGGGCAACCCTTGGCTTGCCGTCGTCTGCGGGCACCTTTGCGACCGTCGCCCTGGCGATCGGCTTTCCGATCGCATGCTTCATCGCCTGGGTCATCGGCCGCCGCTCGGGTGGCCGGGGCGGGGCACAAGAGGATTCCGGTCAGGGCGCCGGTGGTCGGTCCGCTGGATCGGTCGTCGATTACATTGCCCTTGGCGGGATCGTCGTCGTGATCGGGCTGACGGTGGCTGATCGCCTCGATCACCCCGAGGATGTGGCGCCGACGGTGACGGCCGATGAAGTCAAATCCATCGCTGTGCTTCCTTTCAGAAACCTGAATTCGGACACCGATGACGACCATTTCAGCGAAGGGTTGACCATCGAGATCATGAACAGGCTTGCTCAGACCGGCGCGTTTCGCATTGCCGGGCGGACATCGACGTTCAGATACGGATCCGAGCCTGACGACCTACGGGCGATCGGCGCCGCGCTGGACGTCGAGTACATCCTCGAGGGTAGTGTCCGACGGTTCCGCGACCAACTCCGCATCGAGGCCCAGCTTGTCCAGGCCAACGATGGGTTTCTGATCTGGTCGGATATCTATGACGATGAGATGCGCGACATTTTTGCGATCCAGCAGGAGATGGCGAAGGCAATCGGAACGGCCTTGAAGACACCGCTGGGGATCGCGGCAGCCGAACGCGAGATCGAGCTGACCGACAATCCGCAAGTCTATGACCTCTATCTGAACGGCATCGCCCTGCTCGAACAGAGGGGCCCCGGCCTCGAAGAGGCGGCAGCCCTGCTCGAAGAAAGCCTGGAGATAGAACCGACTTTTGCCGCGGGTTGGGCGGCGCTGTCGCTCGTCTATGGCCTGATCCCGATCTTTATCGAGGAAATCGATGGCCGGCCGGTCATCGCGTCAGCCTATTATCGCAGGGCGGCCGACGCGGCGCTTCGCGCCGACAGCCTCGATCCGGGCCTGCCGATTGTTCTGCATGCCATCGGCAATACCTATCAGCGTAATCGGCAATGGCGGGCCGCGGAGGACAAATACCGTGCCGCCCTTGACGCGGAACCCGACAGCCCCCGCATCATGCAGGACTATGTTCAGCTACTGGCGGTGGCGGGTTATCTGGCGGAAGCAAGCGCGATGGCGGAGGCGCTGCTCGAGTCGGATCCCCTCAACCCCCTGTCCGGACTGATCGAGGCGGTCTACCGATGGGCGGTCGACCCTGACGAAGAAAGCGTTCGGGGTCTGGAGAGTGCGTTTGAGGAGCATCCGGGCCTGCGTCAGATCGCTGCGCGGGTGATCATCGGGTACAGGTTCGAGCATGGAGAGGTCGAAGAGATCAGGCAGTTTCTCGACGACTGCGGGTCGTGTGCCGCGTCGTGGCGCGATCGCGCCGTGGCGATGATCGATGCCACGGACACGGATCCACCCGAAGAGGTTTTCGAGACCAACAAGGACGAGGTTTTCGCGGGTTATACGTTCTGGAACGCCATCGGCGGTGTCGATCTGCTGATGCAGGCGTTCCAGTACCATTCCCTGGAAACGAACCGTCGGCCGCCGGTTTTCTCGGTGCCATGGAATCTGATCGATACGATCGGCCATCTCGACCGGTTCAAGGAGATCGTCAAGGATATGGGGCTCGTCGACTATTGGCGTCAGCGCGGCTGGCCGGAATTTTGCCGGCCGCATGACAATAACGACTTCGACTGTGGTCGGGGTGCCTCCTGACCTGTGGTGAGCGGTTAGTGTTAGTCAGGATTGCGGCTGTGTCTCGACATAGGCGTAGGCGACATTGGCAGTGTCCGGCAACGTTCCGCCGATGATCATGCCGAGGACCTCGTCGACGCTCACCTCGTCCTTGTAAACCGTCCCCACCATGCGGGCCGTCTTCATCACCGCGATGCGATCGGCCAGGTCGAACACATCACGGATCTCGTGGCTGATCAGGAAGATGCCGATGCCTTCCTTCTTCAACTGCTTGACCAGATCGCGAACCTGCTCGGTTTCAGCGGGACCAAGGGCGGCCGTCGGCTCGTCCATGATCAGGATCCCGGCGTTGAAATGAATCGCGCGGGCAATGGCCACCGACTGTCGCTGGCCGCCCGAAAGCGCCTTGACCGGGGTCTTGAAGCCGGCGAACAACGGGTTCAGCCGGCCCATGACCTCGCGGGTCGCCGCTTCCATGGCGACGTCGTCGAGGGTGCGCCAGCGGGTCATGATTTCGCGTCCGAGGAACATGTTGGCAGTGGCGTCGACATTGTCAGC
>JAAEOR010000612.1 GCA_024222895.1 Hyphomicrobiales bacterium
ACGGCAAACTCGTCGAAGTGACCGCGCTGTCGGCGGGGTTCAAGGACAGCGGCAACGTCATCGTCCACGGCGACAATCTCGCGGTCATGAAGCTGATGGAGCCATCCCTCAAGGGCACCGTGGATTGCATCTACACCGACCCGCCCTACAACACCCGGTCCCGGTTCCGTTTCTATAGTGACGACATGGGTCATTCCGACTGGCTGGCCGCCATCCGTGATCGGCTGGAGTGCATGCAGACCCTGCTGGCCGACGATGGGTCGATCTGGATTTCGGCGGATGATAACGAATGCCACTATCTAAAGGTCCTGATGGACGAAGTGTTCGGCCGCGCCAATTTCATCACCAACATCATCTGGAAGAAGCACTACCTTCCCGACCTGAGTGCCCGGCATTTCTCCGTCGAACACGACCACATCCTGGTGTACGCGCGTGACGCCAGCCGCTGGACGCTGGAGGGGAACAGGGATGTCGCCGACACTGACAGCGATCGTCCGCCCACCATCTGGGACCATACGGAAGTTGGCCACACCACCGAGGCGCGGCAGGAAGTCGTCGCTCTGTTCGACGGCGATGTGTTTGAAACGCCGAAGCCCGAACGTCTGATCAAGCGGATTCTCGAACTTGCCACGCGTCCGGGTGACCTCGTTCTCGATGCCTATCTGGGATCCGGCACGACCGCCGCGGTTGCCATGAAGATGGGCCGCCGATTCATCGGTATCGAAAAAGGCGAGCATGCGATCAATCGCTGCTATCCCCGTCTCAACAAGGTTGTCGCCGGTGAGCAGGGCGGAATCTCGGCTGACGTCAACTGGATCGGCGGCAGCGGGTTCCGGTTCTTTCGCCTGGAGCGCGGGCAAGTGGAGCGGATTTGATGGAGGACGGCTGGGAGGCTTCGGCCGGTGCATGGATTGACGTCATGGGCGACGAAGGAGACTGGGGGCGCAAGCATGTTCTCGATGCCGCGCTCCTTGCCCGCCTGGAGGGTCGCGAATTCTCGCGCATCCTGGATGTCGGATGCGGCGAGGGGCGGTTCTGCCGGATGCTGCCGCACCCCGATCGAACGGTGGTCGGTCTCGACCCGACAGAGGACCTGATCGCCTGCGCCCGCGATCGCGATCCGCACGGCGACTATCAGGTCGGAACCGCTGAACAGATGCCATTCCCCGGCGGTTCCTTCGACCTGATCGTCAGCTATCTTTCGTTGATCGATATATCCGGACTGCAACAGGCTGTCGGGGAATTCTCTCGTGTCCTTCGCCCCGGCGGCACGGTGCTCATTGCCAACCTCACCAGTTTCAGAACGGCCAGTCTGAAAAACCTGACAAACCGGGATGAGTCGGATCGCTCGTTCCTCTGTTCGGTCGACCGCTACATGGAGGAATTCTGGTACTGGAGCGAATGGTCCGGCATCCGCGTGAAGAACTGGCACCGGCCCCTTAGCGCCTACATGAGCGCGTTCCTTCAGCATGGTTTCGAGCTCAGATTTTTCGACGAGCCCCTGCCCGGGTCGGGTGAAAGCAATGACCAGGCAGACGCGTTTCGGCGGGCGCCATTCTTCGTGACCATGGAGTGGCAGTCGGCAGCTGACCCGGCGGCCCGGCCGAACCCCACACCATCACCAGTCTCGAGAACCATAAATCGACAGAACCGGCGGACGCGTGGTAGGCAAATGCGATCAATCCGGTGAAATCATCACCAGCTGAAAGAACGGTTCGCGGACCCGGTTGGCGGCGGTTCGGACCGCTGACGCTCGAGGTTTAGGCGCATGCGTTCATCCGGCCATCACGTATTCGCCGCAAGGGATGGCGACGGCGGCGCTGCTCTGGTCTCCGCGCGAGGCGAGCGCGAAACTGACGATCGCGTGATGCTGTGCGATCCGTTGACGATGTTGCTGTCCTACGACTCTTTCGAACGGTCCGCGATCAACGCGATCGAAGCGGACGACCACCCGGTGATCCTTTTCGCGATTGGCGATGTGGATGATCTGCGCGGCTATGTGGCGCCGAAGGACAACAATCGCGCGCCGGGCGATTTTGGTCACCTCGCCGGCAACCGGTGCATGGCGCAGATTGGGCGCATGACGCTCGATTGGGAGCAGCAGCGCCGCTCCCATTACAGATCCCTGTTGGCCGGAACATTCGGTGGTGATGAGGTGATCATCGGTGCATTCGGTGCCGATCGGGACGTCTTTTGCGACGACCTGGGGACTCTTCGCGACGCCATCAAGGCGAATGCACCGCGCCCCTGTACGTTCGCCTGGGGTGGCGTGCCGGACACGGCCGACCTCGGTTCCAGCGCCAGGGATACATACATTCAGGTGGTCTCGGCCATCGACCGCAGTCTCTTCGACTACAAGGCGAAAGCGCGCCAGGCCGGCCGGCTGATCAACGCCGCCCTGTTCGAAGCCGGCGGCACCGCGTCATAGATTTCCGCCGCGCCGAAGGGCTTTGCCGAGCGCTACCGCGGGGCGGCCGGCCTCCCAGCTTCGGCCCGTGTTTCAAAGGCGCGAAGGTGTGGCAGGGCGGGAACAACAAGGCGAACGATCCGGGAAATTGCCAGTCGAGCATGGCGATTTAGTTAGTCGTAACCGGTTTCGAGGCCGACCGCCCAGCCACTTCATGTGTCGACCTTAGAGAACAACGTATCTTTGCGGGCGTTTGTGTCGACCGCCCGCCGGCAGTCGGTTACAAATGAAAAACGGCTCGCAAATCGAGCAAACCTCGATGCCGTCGAGCCCCTGATCGTTGTCGCGGCGGTCCTCACCCGCCGGCGGATCAAACCACGTGGGTGCGAGAACGCCACATGAATAACGTTTCCAGGCGCCAGCCGGCCGCCCTGTACGTCTGCTTTCTGACCGAGATGTGGGAACGTTTCGGATTCTATACGCTCGTCTCCCTGCTGGTCCTCTATCTGACCCAGGTGCTGCAGATGGCCGACGAGCAGGCCGATCTTGTCTTCGGCGCCTACACGTCCTTCGTTTATCTGACGACGGTTGCAGGCGGCTTCATCGCCGATCGGCTCCTTGGTTACCGCTGGTCAATCCTGGTCGGCGCTCTCATCATGTCCGCGGGGTATCTTCTGATCGCCGGCGGTGTCGGTTTGCTGACCTTCATGGGCCTCGCCATTCTCACGGTCGGCAACGGCCTGCTCAAACCCAATGTGGGCAGTTTGCTCGGCCAGCAATACAGCGCCGACGACCCGCGCCGCCAAAGCGGCTTCATTCTATTCTATGCCGGCATCAACATAGGCGCGATGATCGCCACCTTCGGCGCCGGCGTGATTGCCACGACGTTCGGCTATCAATGGGCGTTTGTACTCGCCGGTTGCGGAAAGCTCCTGGCGTTCTTGACCATGTGGGTCGGCCGGCGTTACTTCGCGGTCGAGGGCAAGCTGCCGTCCGGTGCCCTGACCCATCGCGGCGTGCTTGGAATTCCCAATGTCGTTCTTCTGATCGCCGGGCTTGTCGGCACGGCAGCCGTGATCTTCTTCCTGCTCCGGCATAACATCGACGCTGGCATTGTCCTGGCGGTCGTTGGCGCTTGTGCAGTTGCCTACTACCTTACCCAGGTCGCGCGCGAGAAGCCGAGTACGCGGCGGCCGCTGTTCGCGATGCTCGCCTTGTTTGTCTTCGCCGTCGGCTTCTGGGCTGTTTATGGTCAGGCTTACTCCTCTGTGACCTTGTTCACCGAACGCGCCATCGATCGCAACGTCCTCGGCTACGAGGTGCCGCCAAGTTCGTTCGGGGCGTTGAACATGTTCTTCATCATATCCCTGGCGCCGGTATTCGCCTGGCTGTGGATCCGCCTGGCGCGCAGCCACGCAGACCCGTCGATTCCGTTCAAGTTCGTGCTTGGTCTGCTTTTCCTTGGAAGCGCCTTCGTCGTGCTGCGGATGGGTGCCTCGACCGCCTCTGCCGACACCTTGATGTCGCCAGCCTGGCTGGTCCTCTTCTTCTTTCTGTTTACTTGCGGCGAGATGAGCCTGTCGCCCGTCGGCCTCGCCATGGTCACGCGCTATTCGCCGGCGCGACTTCTCGGTTTCTCGATGGGGATGTGGTTCTTGACCACCGCTCTGGCCAACTATGTCGGCGGCTGGTTGGCCGAAGTTTCTGCGATTCCGGCTGGCACCGCGAAGGCGGCGGAACTTG
>JAAEOR010000613.1 GCA_024222895.1 Hyphomicrobiales bacterium
ATCGTAATTAAATAACTTGTGCATTTAGCCAGGGTGTTATTTGGTTATTGGCCGTAGCCTGAGCTTGTCGAAGGCGATTTTGGCTTCGACAGGCTCAGCCAACGATTTCAAATGCACAAGTTATTTAGAACTCATTCCTTAGATTCACCATTTTCATAACAAACTGGAGGAAATCATGGCAAATCTTGGATATGTTGGTCTCGGCGATATGGGAGGCGGCATGGTGAAACGTCTGCTGGCCGCGGATCATACGGTTACCGGATATAATCGCACCAAATCTAAAGCAGACCCATTTATCGATATGGGTATGAAGTGGGCCGGTACGCCTCGGGCAGTAGCCGAAGCCTCGGATATTATTTTTTCGATGGTGACCAACACCAAGGCTGTGGAGGCTGTGACTCAGGGGCCGGATGGTATTTTGGCCGGCTTAACACCCAACAAAATCTATGTCGATATGAGCACCATGAGTCCTCAGTATAGCAAGGACTTGGCTGCCCAGGTTCACGCCGAAACGCAGGCACA
>JAAEOR010000614.1 GCA_024222895.1 Hyphomicrobiales bacterium
GAACCGGCGAACACTCGGTCGGTAGCCCTCGTCCCAGAGCGCAGTGATGTCCGGAAGGAACTCTGGGTCCTTCTCGATAGCGGCGTCGGTGACCTCGAACGTCTCATCCGCTGGTCGAAAAGCGACTCGAATCTGCTTCTCCGCGAACGTCTTGGTCAAGACTGGCTTTCCGGTGAGTACGGCATACAGCGAGGTGAGACGCTGCTGGCCGTCGACGATGAGGAGCTTGGCCACCTTCTCGTTGTCACCGCCGCCGACCTGTCGAGTCCCGACATCGACACCGGTCTCCCAGAACATGAGTGTGCCGACGGGGTAGCCCCGGTACAGCGAGTCGAAGAGATCGCGTGTCTTGGCCGACGACCACACGAATGGTCGCTGGATGTCAGGCAGGGCGATGTTGCCGTGCTTGATGTCCTCAACGAGATGCGTCAGCGAGTAGCCCGTGTCTCTATACAAGGTTGGTGTCATTGACTCTCCTCATCCTGCGCTTCTGGTGGCGCGTGTGAACGCGTCGTTGATCTTTGAGCCGAGCCGCTGGTAGCCAAGCTCTTCTTTCATGCGTTCCTTGATCTCGTCCTCGGTCAACAGGTTCTCACCGTTGTTCGTGATCCAGCGGACGAGGGCGACCAGCTTCCGGTGGTCGTGTTGGTCAATCGGGAGCCCCTTGCGAAGCCTCGGTCTCGTCGCTTCGCGCTCGGCGGAATCGCCCGATCTGCTGGCGGAAAACGGGGTGAGCGGCTCGTCCGGCTCGCCCCGGAGTGCCCGGTCGTACGCGGCTCTCGCTTTGGCTGCCTCACCGCCTGGGTCCTTGAAGAACGCGGTCGACCAGATTCGGTGGAAACGCCAGCCCTTGTCTTCGAGTATCTGCTGACGGAGCCGGTCGCGGTCCCGAGCGGTCTCACTGGAGTGATAACTGGCGCCGTCGGCCTCGACAGCCAGCACCATCCGGCCGTCATTGTCTGGATGCGGCAGGGCGAAATCGATGCGAAAGCCCGAGACGCCGTACTGGCAGATGGGCCGCAGTCCGAGCTTCTCCAACTCGAGCTTCACCGCGAGCTCGAACGCATTGAGGCTGTGCCGGGCCTCGAACGCGCCGGTGTCGCTCCCACCCGTCTCAGCAAATCGGAGAAGATGCTGGAGCAGCTGCGGCCCCTTGCCGAGGGCCCCGGTGTCGAGATCTTCCGAGCCGATGGAGGCAACGACTGCCATGCGCGACCGTGCCCGGGAGGCCGCGACATTGATGCGCCGTTCGCCGCCGTCCTGATTCACTGGGCCGAAGCGATGAGGCACCCGCCCGTTCAGGTCTTTGCCATAGCCAATGGACAGGATGATGGCGTCACGCTCGTCGCCCTGGACCCTCTCGATGTTCTTGACGAACACCCGCTCGGGATTGGCCTCGTCGAAGAAGTCGTCGAGGTCTCTGGACGCTTCGACCGTCAGGCGCTCGCGCAGCGCGTCCTCGATTGCCGTTGCGTGGTGCTGTCCGAAGGCGATCACCCCGAGTGACTCTTCGGGGCGCTGCCTCGCATGTTCGACCATGAGGTCGAGAACTCGCGCTACCTCCGTGGGATTCGACCGGATCTCATCTGTGCTACCAGGCGTATGGTCCGCTCGGTGGAAGGTCACCGGCGAGACTTGCTGGGCACCCGGGAACGTGGTGAGGCTTCCGTCGTAGATGTGATCGTTCGACAGCGCGATCAGGCGCTCGTCGCGTGAGCGATAGTGCCAGGTGAGCATCCTCGCTGGCAGCAGGGCGCCGGTCACGTCGAGAATCGATTGGTAGCCGGCGGTGAGCGCGTCGACGGTCTCGTCCTCTTCGTCGTACTCATCAACGTCAGCGGTGGTGGTGTCGAAGAAGGCCGACGGAGGCAGCTGGCGTCGGTCGCCGGCCACGACAAGATTGCGACCTCGGGCGATGGCGGAGATCGCTTCCTCTGGTCGGATCTGTGACGCCTCGTCGAATACGACGTAGTCGAACAACGGTTCTGCCGGTAGTGACTGCGCAACCATGAGAGGCGACATCATCCAGCAAGGCTTCAGCGCAGTCAGAACATGGCCGGCCTCGGACTGAAGCTGGCGAAGCGTCTTGTGCCGAGTCTTCTTCTTGGCTTCACGCTCTACAACAGCGTTCTGGTCGGCGTGTTGGTTTCGCGCTTCTAACGCCCGCTCCGCGACCTCCCGCATCACACGCTCAACCGCCGACTGCAAATGCCATCGGTCTGCGGCGGCGTACTGCCCTGCCCGCCGCTGCTGGTCCTCGGACCGGAAGGTGTTGAGGACCGGGTTCCGTGCGTCGATGGCGCGTTTGCGCCCGCGAAGGATGCTGTGCTCGAGAATCCGCCGCGCAGCATCCTCATGGGCCCCGCCCTGCTCGACCAGGGTCAGGAGGGGCTCGACACCTTCAGCGGAGAGCTGAGCCCGAAGCGCCGCCGTCTGCCCAACGAGGATGGCGACATCCTCGGTATCAGCGAGTTGCGCTACCGCGCTCCCCAGATCCCGGAGAGTGATGTCCTCCACCCGGGGTGGCAGCACCTCCTCCAGCTCACTCGTTGTGGACTGCACCGCTGTGAGCGCTTCGCTCAACATCGGCCGTGACCCAGCGTCGCGGGGCACGCCATCCAAGCCGAACTCATCCCATCCTGCTACTGCCCTCGCTGCGTCGTGGACGAGACGCCTGCGCTTTGACTTCGAGATCCGGCGAGTCTGGACCGCCTTCAGGGCCCGCTTGGCTTCGCGATAGTCCCGACCTCCTCCACGGAAGAGACGCTTGCCGGCCATAGTTTCCGCGGTTCGATCAAGATTGAATTCCCAGATCTCGGATCCGTAGCAGGAGCGAACCACCGATGCGGCCTCGCACACCACGAGCATCGTCTGAAGCTCGTGCAGCGTGCGGGAGAAGATGCCGAGACCCAACTCATCTTCGACAGCCGCAAGCGCCTGTTCTGCGGGCGGCAGGTCATCACTCCGGAGCTGTCGAACGAGCCCGGTGAGCAGATCGACCCGGCCTTCCTCAGTGAGGTCGGCATCCACCCACGGATTGTCCCAGTCGATCGACTTTCGGTTGGCTGCCCACCGCTCGATGAGATCGGCGACGCGCACAACGTCCTCGTCGGTCAATCGCTCCACCACGCCCGCGTCGAGGTCGACATGTGGGGTGTCGGCGTAGCCCAGCAGCCTCGAGTTCACGTCGAAGCTGCTCTGGCCCCAGGGCTCAACGGGTCGGTGGAGTTCCCGTTCGTACTCCACGAGTTGCTCGCGGAACTGCCGGAGTTCGGCCTGCTCGCGGCCTACGTTGGGTCGCGCGGTCGTGGTGATCTTGTTCAGGCTGGCGTTGAGCGCCTGGGCCAAGTCCTTCTTCCGGATGACGCCGGTGTGAAGATCAAGTGCGAGCTCAGACAGACCGACGGCTTCCAGTCGCTTGAAGACCGCTTCGATAGCAGCGCGCTTCTCGGCGACGAACAGGACGCTCTTTCCGCGCGCTGCGAGGGAGGCGACAAGGTTGCTGATCGTCTGCGACTTGCCCGTGCCCGGAGGTCCTTCGATGATCGTGGACCGCTCGGCTATCACCGTGTTGATCACGCGAGACTGCGAGGAGTCAGCGTCGAGAATCAGGAACTCGTCCTCCGGCGGGATGAAGTCGGGGATCTTCGGGCTGATATCACTGGCTGCGTTCTCCTCGCGAACACGCGTCGTCGCTGGGCCGTCTCCGGCGATAGCGGCGATGATGTCGTTCGCGGCGAGAACGTCGATGGCGCCCTCGAGATCCTTCACCATCGGGAGCTTCGTGTAGTGGAAGTTCCCGATGAGTTGGCCGTCATCGAGTTCGAGCCGCGGGATGAGCCCGGTGTCGCGCCCCAGCTTGATCACGCCCTCCGCGAGTCGGGCGAGATCAGCCGACTGGTTCTCCACCAGGCCGCTCAGTTCGCCAGGGTCGAGCTGAGCTCCGAACACTTCGCTCCAGAAGATGACCAGGGTCTGGTTGACCTCCCACTCCCCTGCCAGCTCGAGCTCGAAGTCGCGCTGGCTGCCACCGAGGGAGTGGACCTCCACGGGGACGAGCAATACCGGTGCATTCGGCGTGGCGGTGCTGGTGGGCCCGGCGTCCCACGTCGCGAGATGTGACGTGAGGAAGATCGTGCCGATCCCTCGTTCCTCGAAGTTGGTCAGCCCAGTGCGGGCGATGGCGCGGATTCGCTTCGTGGCATCGTCGAACAGCGGGTCATGGGGCGGATCATCCGTTTCGCCATCGAGCTGCGGCGGAGCGTGGTAGAGCTCCGACAGACGCACCTTTCTGCCGTCGAAGAACGCCTCGACTCGTAGCGGGTCAGCTGCCTGGAGATTGAGAGTGCCAGTCTTCAGTTCGCGGTAGTAGATGAGCCGATTTCGTCCGGTGAGGTCGACAAGCTGCGCCCGCCAACGCTCGACCGCCTTTTCGACGCGTCGCCGGGTCCCGGCGCTGGGTTGCTGTTCATCCACGAACTCAACCATCGGCGCCTCAAAACCGCGCTGTGAGAAGCGCCCCGATCTCGTTGACTGGAACGGCTCTGGTTGAGTTCGGGAGGCGCTCGTACAGCACTGGGTCGCCCTTGCCCGCGGCGGACCACGTCGGCGCCGAGAGCGCCGGGATGTCGATGCGGCAGATCTCTTCGTCCTCCACGAGGTGTATGCGCACACGTAGCCGGCGCAACACGCCACGGCCGAGGTGATTGATGATGATGTCGGTCAGCCAGTTGAGCCAGGCCGTGTCCCATCGAGTGGTGGGGTTCCGAGTGTGATGCTCGGTGTGTTCAGGCTTCGAGTTCGGCCTGATGATCGTCAGTGTCGCGCGGCTCGGTGAGCTGTGCCATTGAGGCTTCGGAGAGGTAGCGGCGGGCGACGGCCCATTCGTCGTGTTGGTCGGCGAGCACGGCGCCGACGAGGCGGATGACCGCGGCGTCGTTGGGGAAGATGCCCACGACGTTGCTGCGCCTCTTCACTTCCTTGTTGAGCCGCTCGAGGGGGTTGTTGCTCCAGACCTTTCGCCAATGCGATGACGGGAACGCGGTGAAGGCCAACACGTCGCTGCGGGCGTCGCGCATCGAGGCTGCGGCTTTGGTGAACCCGTTGGTGTCGAGCAGGTCGGCGACTTCGTCGTAGCGGACGCTGACCTCGTCGGGGGTGCTGAGCGCGAAGATCGAACGGAACGCGGCGGCGACCATCTCGGTGTGGGCCTTGGGGATCTTCGACAACAGGTTGCGGGCGTAATGCACTCGACATCGCTGCCATGAAGCCCCTTGGAAGCAGCGCCGGATCGCGGCCTTGAGCCCTTCGTGGGCGTCAGAGATCACCAGCCGGACCCCGCTGAGACCGCGGTCCTTGAGCGAGCGCAGGAACCTTGTCCAGAAGGTCTCGTCTTCGGAGTCGCCGATGTCGACACCAAGGATCTCCCGGTTGCCGGTGGCGGTGATGCCCGTCGCGATCACCACCGCACGAGAGACGACCTGGCCCAGGTCGTCGTCGCGGACATTGATGTAGGTCGCGTCCAAATAGACGTAGGGGAACTCGACATGGCCCAGGGTCCGGTTTCTGAACGCGGCGACGCGTTCGTCGAGGCCGGCACAGATCCTGGAGACCTCGGACTTGGAGATCCCGGTGTCGATGCCCATCGCCACCACCAAGTCATCGACAGATCGGGTGGAGACGCCGTTGACGTAGGCCTCCATCACCACCGCATACAACGCTTGGTCGATGCGCCGGCGGGGCTCGAGGATCTCCGGGAAGAACGAGCCCTTACGGAACTTGGGGATCCCCACCTCGAGATCACCGGCCTTGGTCGACAACACCCTCGACCGGTGCCCGTTGCGATGCGTCACCCGCCCCGGCGCTCGTTCCCAGCGCTCCGCGCCGATCGCGTCGGCGGCTTCGAGCTCGATCAGCTCTTGCAGCGCCCACCGGGCAAGTTCTCGAACGAAGTCGGTTCCCTCCCCCGCAGCGAGCGCGTCGATCAGATCAGCTACGGCAGACTCATCAAGAGCCATCGGCGTGTTCTCCTTGGTGTGCACTTTGGTAGGTACACACCGAGCCTCACGCCGGTGGCTCACCCCATGGTGGACCCGGACCGAAACCCCACCACACCAAGGGACTCATACACCATTCGCGCCCGATGTCGTGTGCCATTTCTGTGCCATCGGCCGAAAACCAGAGGAGGCCTCGCCTGAGCGAGACCTCTCGGGATCCCCCTGTTTCCAAGGGTTTCCGTTGGTGGCGGGGGTAGGATTTGAACCTACGACCTTCGGGTTATGAGTGCTATTTTATGCTTTGTTGTTATTTGTAGTGGTTGGTACTACTTACCCTAATCATCACAGATTATTATATAAATTTTATTTCAATTTGTACAGCTTAGTGTGTGTTTGTTTCCTTTAGTACTCTCATTTGGTCACATATTTGGTCACAAAATAAATCCAACTTAAACCCAGCTTGACAAAAGGGGTGCAGTACAAGCGGGCCAACATCAAAGATGGGAGGGTTGTAGTATCAGTGATAATGACCCTGTTTCAAATCGCAGGATTGTAGAGCTAGCTCGAAGACTTAGCCCCGAAGCCTATTTAGTCTCACGTACACGGTATGTAAACGAGGTGAAGCCTCAATATGAATTAGGCGCTGACGAAGTCGTACCCGAGGAGTTTGAGACGTCGATTGAAATCTTTACACGGGTTCTGGAACTATATCTAATACCCAGGAATCACATTAAAGAGCTGATAGCCGAGGTACGTTCAGATGCGTACAAGATGTTCAGAGGGTTCCCCAAAGAAACATCGTCAACTTCCGATTTAAAAGTTCAGCTTCCCGACATCAAAATCGGCACACTATCACAGTACCGGAAAACTCACCTTTAGCAGGAAAAAGTTTAGCTAAAATTCAGCTAAGAAAGAAATATGGAATCTTGGTTTTGGCGATATGTCGAAACTCGAAAATAATTTCCAATCCGGATAGTAATATACAGTTGTGCGCCGAGGATGAACTTTTTGTCCTGGGAGCACCGGATAAGATATCAGAGCTTGGCAGATTAATCATTAATTCAAAAGAAAGTGTATAAGTCAATGGGTTTGATGTTAGGGGCAATGTATTCAGATGTTCTAAAATATGTGGCTTCTATGAAGTAGATAAACAGATTCTCGCACTGCTTATTTGCGGCGACTCATGAGACACAAAATATTGCAAAACATTCAGTAGGTAATAAACTATATACTTTAAAACTCACAATGTTCTGGGGGAGAAAATTCATGACACGATTTAAAAACATACTATTGGTATTACATGGAAAAAATAACGAAAAAGAAGCCGTCAAAAGGGCATTCGCACTGGCCAAAAACAATAAGGCGAAATTAACCATAGTTGATGTACAGGACGAACTACCTCACACAATGAAGGATTATCTTGAAATTATTTCAGTTCAAGAACTTGAGAAGATAGTCGCTAAAGAAAGAATCGCAGAAATACAAACGCTCATTAAATCGATTGAGACCAAGAAACGTCATAAATCCATAATTAAAACTCTCGTCGGAAAACCTCATATTGAGATAATAAAGGAAGTACTTAGAAATAAGCATGACTTGGTGATGAAGACCCCGGAAACCAGGGGAGGAACAAAAGAAGCGCTATTCGGAAGCATTGATATAAATTTAATGCGTAAATGCCCCTGCGCTGTTTGGATGATTAAGCCTGTAGAATCCGCAAAGTATTCTCGGATTCTTGCCGCAGTAGATCCCGAACCTAATGATGAGGTAAGAAGCCAACTTGATAACCATATAATGGAATTGGCGGTCTCAATTTCTAAATTAGAGAATAGCGAGCTTCACATAGTCCATGCATGGAGCCTTTACGGAGAGAAGGCTTTGAGGGGACCTCGTTTTAAGAAAACAAAAGAGCAGTTGAACAAATTGCTTCTAGACGCAAAAAAATCTCACAAAAAGTGGTTAGACAAACTTTTAAATCAGTTCCCGATGAGTGAAATAAAACATAAGTTACATCTGCTAAAAGGTGACCCAGCGGTATTGATCCCGGAAGTAACAAAGAGAGAAAAAATCGATCTAATAGTAATGGGTACAGTTTGCCGCACGAGACTACCCGGCTTTTTGATAGGAAACACCGCTGAATCGATTCTATACCAAGTAGATTGCTCGGTTTTAACTCTAAAACCGTTTTTAATACCTTTTTTA
>JAAEOR010000615.1 GCA_024222895.1 Hyphomicrobiales bacterium
CCGTCTGCAACGCACACTCGGCGTGACGACCATTTATGTAACCCACGATCAGACCGAAGCGATGACCATGGGTAGCAAGATTGTCGTCATGAATGACGGACAGATCCAGCAGACCGACACACCGCATCAGCTCTACCATCACCCTGCCAACACCTTCGTGGCCCAGTTCGTCGGCACACCGCCGATGAATCTCCTGCGATGCCAACTGGATATCGAACAGCGGCAGTTTGTCGGTGACGGCGTCAAAGTCCACTGCCCCGAAAAGGCATTGGCAGCGCTTCGCAATTCGGTTGGGGATTCAGGATTCCTGATCGGTTTCCGACCGGAGGACATCGCTCTTCAGGTGGACGCTCCGGCGCACGGATTCACCGGAGCGGTCGATGTTGTCGAAGGCCTTGGCCATGAGTCGTTGGTCAATGTGTCCGCCGGCGGAAATCGCTTTATCGCGCGCATGGCGCCGTCAATGGCCGACCAGATGCGGCCGGGCGATCAGCTCTGCTTCACGGCGGAGCCGGAGAGACTCCGTTTCTTTGCTATCGACACCGGCGAATCCATTCCCGTGGCATGGCAAGAGACAGACGAAGAAGGAACAGGAAGATGACCACACTCATCACTGGCGCCACAGGCCGCGTCGGTCGCGAATTGGTGCGCAGCCGTCAAGCCATGGGCGAATCGATCCGAGCTCTCGTTCTTCCCGACGACCCCGGCCGCGCCGATCTCGAAAAGGCCGGTGTCGAAATCATTGTCGGCTCCCTGACCGACAAAGACGCCGTGGCGAAGGCGGTCGCCGACATGGATATCATCGTTCACCTGGCAGCGGTGATGTTGTGGGAGCCGGGAGCGGATCAGGAACTGTTCTCACAGAACATCGGAGGGGCATTCAACCTGTTCGATGCCGTCGTTTCACAGGGTCTAAAGCTGAAGCGCTTCTTCATCGCCAGCAGCGATGAGGTGTATCCATCCCTGAAGGCGCTCTACACGCCGATCGACGAACGCCATCCACAGAACCCCTACAGCTTCTATGGCCTTACCAAGGAGGTCGACGAACGCCTGGCCTTTTTCTACCACCGCGCCCACGGCATCCCGGTCACCGTCGCTCGGTTCGCCCTGATCGCCCGATCCGAGGAAATCACGCGGCCCGACGGCTGGTCCGGGCGTTTCCTGTTTGTCGAACCGATGCGCGGCCTGTTCAACGCTCTCGGTCGGCCAGACGCGGTTGCCGCACTCGACGCCGCAGATGCCGGCCCCGGCGACACGTTGCTCCTTGCTCTCGATCCGGATGGCGTCCCCTACGAGTTCCATATCGTCGACGTTATCGATCTGATCGAAGGCATCAACCTGATGCTTGCCAACCCTTCGGCGGTTGCGGAAGTGTTCAACCTCAGCGGCCCGAGCCCCTTCTCCTATCGCGTTGCCGTCGAGACACTGCACAAAGCCCTGGACCTGCCGTTCGTGGAGGTACGAATTCCGGGGCCGGCCATCCGCATAAGTCACGAAATCGCCAAGGCGAAATCGATCCTGGGGTACAAACCGGTGTACGATATTCAGAGGATCATTGCCGAAGCGACCAAGACCTGACGCTACAAGCTCGATCAGGAAACGGCAGGCAAGGGGAGGAACACGCCACCACCGATAGGGATCCTGAGTTACGTCACGCTCTTTCAACGCAGGGATTGTGCACGGCCGAATTTAACGTTAAATGCAAGTTATGGAGCACGACGTGGACGACTCGCAATCGCGACGCGGCAACAGGAGCGGGAAACCGACGTCGACCCCTGACAGTTCGTCGGATGGTGCACGACCACTCAGAAGCGCCGAGTGGTTCGCCCGCGAAGGCAAATATGGCTTCATCCCGCGCAGTTGGATGAAGAGCCAGGGCTTTGGGCCGGACATGTTCGACGGCCGACCTGTCATCGGAATCTGCAATACCTGGTCCGAGCTGACGCCTTGCAATCGGCATCTGCGGGAGTTGGCCGAGCATGTGAAGCGCGGTGTGCTGATGGCCGGCGGGTTCCCGCTGGAATTTCCGGTGATGAGTCTTGGCGAGCCGCTGATGCGGCCGACAACGATGATGTTCCGCAACCTGGTGGCCATGGACGTCGAGGAATCCATCCGCGCCAATCCGATCGACGGCGTCGTGTTGCTCGCCGGCTGCGACAAGACCACGCCGGCGCTGCTGATGGGTGCGGCCAGCTGCGACGTGCCCGCGATTCTCGTCTCCGGCGGACCGATGTTGAACGGTCGCTTCCGCGGCCGCGAGTTGGGCTCGGGAACCGACATGTTCCGGCTGGACGAAGAGTATCGGACTGGTCGGCTTTC
>JAAEOR010000616.1 GCA_024222895.1 Hyphomicrobiales bacterium
CTATCCCATCCGGGTGGTCAATTTCAGTTCCGGCAGCCACGGCATATCGCTGCGCATGACCGACTGGCGCCAGGTGCTCAACTGGATGCTTGCCGCCGACGGAGGGTGAGACGGTTCGACCGCTTGACCCGGCTCGGTTGTCTGCACCATGGTCCGCGCCAATCCGACAGATTCGGAACAAGGGGACACTCAATGGATCGTCTGAAGGGAAAACGCGCGTTTCTAACGGCAGCCGGCGCGGGGATCGGCCGGGCAACGGCGCTGGCGTTTGCGGCCGAGGGCGCCTACGTCATCGCCACCGATCTGAACCCCGACCTGCTGACGGATCTCAAGGACCACGGCGTTGCCGAAACGGGGGTCCTCGACGTTCGGGATACCGACGCGGTGAATGCTGCTGCTGCCGGGGCGGGACCCGTGAACGTGTTGTTCAACTGCGCCGGGTTCGTTCATCACGGAACGGTTCTGACCACCTCCGACGAAGAGTGGGACTTTTCCTTCGACATCAACGCCAAGGCGATGCATCGCACGATCCGGGCTTTCCTGCCGGGCATGCTGGAGCGCGAAAAGGGCGCCATCGTCAACGTCTCCTCGGGGGCGTCTTCGGTCCGCGGGATTCCCAATCGTTATGTCTATGGCGCCTCCAAGGCGGCCGTGATCGGGTTGACCAAAGCGGTGGCCGCCGACTTCATTCGTCAGGGCGTCCGCGCCAATGCGATTTGCCCCGGCACGATTCAATCGCCCTCGCTCGACGGGCGGATTGCCACACTGGCCAAGGAGACCGGCACACCGGAGCCGGAGGTCCGCCAGGCATTCATCGACCGACAGCCGATGGCGCGTCTCGGCACGGCAGAGGAAATTGCCGCCATGGCGGTCTACCTCGCCGCCGACGAGTCGAGCTACACAACCGGCCACATCTTTCTCGCCGATGGTGGCTTCGCGTTGTAGTTCCGTTGCGCCGTGATAGGCGTCACACACAGTCGAAGAACCGCCGGTGACGGATGGGGCAAGGCCACAATGCCGCGA
>JAAEOR010000617.1 GCA_024222895.1 Hyphomicrobiales bacterium
ATGACAATCAGAGCGGTCCAAATCGGGATCCGCACGACATTCTCGATGGTATCGATGAAACGGTGAAGCTTGAGGTTCTTATTCACGAGCTCGAAGAACCGCTCGATCTTCCAGCGCTCGCGCTAGCTCGCAGACAGGGTGGTCGCCCCGAAGTCCAGGTGGTTGGTCAGCAGCACGATCTCGCGCTCGTGCTCCGCATCCCAGACGACCACCCGCCGCAGCAAGTGCGGACAGTCCTCTTGCGCCTTCTTGCTCGTGAGGCGGATGATCTCGTCGGCGAGAATCGGGCGATTCTGCGGCAGCGGGCGCGCTTCGACGACTTCGTAGCGGGTGCGGGCCTTCATCCGCGTGACGAAGAAGAGACCCTTGGAGCACCATCGGCCGAAGAGAGCATAGTCGTTGTAGGCGCGATCCATGGCGATGATCGAGCCGGGGTTGAGATGCAGCGATTGAGCGACCTTGACGTCGGCTCGCTTGGCCTCGGTGATCAGCACGTAGGAGGGCATGTAGTCGTCGTGATCGAGCAGGACGTGGACCTTGACTCCACCCTTGGCGCGGCGGAACTTGGCCCAGGGAAAGAGCTCCAGGCACAGCGAGATGGTGGTGGCGTCCAGCGACATGAGCTTGTTGCGGAACCGAAACTTCGACGGCCGATGATTTCCCAGCACGCCCTTGGAGCGGAACCGCTCCAGGGCCGTCCAGAACAGGTCCTCATAGAGGCTGGCCGGTCGGTGTTGGTTGGCGTAGGCCAACGTCGACTTCTTCGGAGCCTTGTCGATCCCCACATGAGTGAGCTTGCCCAGACAGCAGGCCAGGCCGTTGCAGATCTCCCGCAACGAGTCGGCTTGAGCCAGCTGGCAGAACAGCATGGACACGAACTGCGTCCAGCAGGTGAATCCTTTGGCGCCATACTCGGCGCCGTGCTTCTTGACCAGTGCCGCGAACTCCGTTCGCGGGAAGTGCTGCAGCAGTTGACTGAACAGACTCGCAGTCTTTACCATCGTCAGGCCCTCCGTTGTCTCTGTTTACCGTTCGGGGTCACGACGGTCCCTGGCAGGACCGTCCGGAGGGCATTCTACTGCTGCCGGCTGCCGCGGCCGGCTAGCCATCTGCCTCGGACAGCCAGCCGCTCCGGCCGCCCGCCAGAATCGGAAACCGCCCGTTTCGGCCGGCCAGCCGGCCATCGCCAACCAGCGTCAGCAGTCGCTACGCTGCCCGTTCCGGACCGCGTGAGGTGCTCTCTCGGCGCAACCAATGAACGTCCTCAATGGGCGTGAAATATAGTTTTTAGCCAACGCAGGATCTAAATGCTGTCTTGGACAAGAGTGATTGTAATAGAAGCCGACGTTGGGGTCTAGCGGCTCTCCAGCAAACTGATATGGTTGGAGGTCTACTCCAGTGTGTTCGAGTGGGTCACCGAAAGCGGCATATACATATCGGTCGGTGAC
>JAAEOR010000618.1 GCA_024222895.1 Hyphomicrobiales bacterium
GACCATATCCTGTCGCCAGCCGGCGCAATGGGTGTAGGCGGCCAGCGTCGCCTCCAGGCCCAGCGCGTTGACGCTGTCGACCATGCCGAGGCGCGAGGCCAGGAACGGCTTCCGAAGTTGCGGCGACGGGTGGCAATCGCGGATTGGGGCTGGAGACGGCCCGACAGCTCGGCGACAAGGGTTACCGGGTGATCCTGACTGCGCGGGACCTCGCGGACGGCGAAGCGGCTGTGGCGAAACTGGGCCAGCAGGGGATTGCAGTCGAAGCAAGGCTGCTCGATGTGACCGATCCCGAAACGATTGCCGCCCTGGCCGACGGTCTGCGCCGGGATGGCGTCGAACTGAACGTCCTGGTCAACAATGCTGCAATTGCGCTGGACGGGTTCGATGCGGATATCGCCCGGCGGACGATCGCGGCCAACTACGCCGGTGCCAGGGACGTCACCGACGGCCTGCTCGCGCAGATGCCGGACGGCGCGACCGTCGTCATGGTCTCCAGCGGTGCCGGCGAACTGACGGGCTTCGCCCCGGGCCTGCGCAAGCGTTTTCTTGATCCGTCCCTCGATCGATCGCGCCTGAGCGCCCTGCTGGACGAATTCGTCGCCGCCGTTGCCGATGGCAGTTATGAGCAGGCCGGCTGGCCGGGCTCGGCCTACAAGGTCTCGAAGGCGGGGCTGAACGCCCTGACGCGGATCTACGCCAACGACCTTTCCGACCGGCATATTCGCATCAACGCCGTCTGTCCCGGATGGGTCCGCACCGATATGGGCGGCCGGTCGGCACC
>JAAEOR010000619.1 GCA_024222895.1 Hyphomicrobiales bacterium
AAATCCGGCGCTGGCATAGCGGAACTGCGCGCGGAGATCGCCGCGCTGGCCTGATCGACCGGAGGGTTCTCCATCGGCCCTGATGTTTGTGGGGTGATAACGAAGTCGCTATAGAACCGGCTCGTTCGAAAGAAAGTGCGGCGCTCCATGAAAACCACCCACGACCCGACGACCGAAGATGCCGTTGCTCGGGCGCGGCTGATTTCCGCGGCGCTGCCCTACATGCTTCACTACGAGAACAAGACGGTTGTGGTGAAGTATGGCGGCAACGCCATGGGCGATCCGGACCTGGCGGTGGCTTTCGCCCGGGACATCACCATGATCGAGACGTCAGGTTTGCGGCCGGTGGTCGTTCATGGCGGCGGTCCGCAAATCGGCGAGATGCTGACCAGGCTCGACATTCCGTCCGAGTTCCGATCCGGTCTGCGGGTAACCGACCGGCGCACGGTACAGGTGGTCGAGATGGTGCTTGCCGGATCGATCAACAAAGAAATCGTCATGGCGATCAACGCTGAAGGCGGCAAGGCGGTCGGGCTCTCCGGCAAGGACGGCAACATGGTGGTTGCCGAAAAGGTAACCCGCCGGGAAATCGATCCGAATTCCAACATCGAGAAGATTGTCGACCTGGGTTTTGTCGGTGAACCGAAAACGGTCGATCGGGCGGTCATCGACATGGTGCTGGGGGCGGAACTGACCCCGGTGATTGCGCCGGTGGCGCCCGGCGCCGATGGGGAAACCTACAACGTCAATGCCGATACGTTCGCCGGGGCGATTGCCGGCGCGCTGCATGCGGCACGGCTTCTTTTTCTCACCGACGTTCCCGGCGTCCTTGATGCGAGCGGTGCGCTGATCAAGGAACTGACCGTCTCGGAGGTTCGGGCGCTGATTACCGATGGCACCATCTCCGGTGGGATGATCCCGAAGGTCGAGACCTGTATCGAGGCGCTCGGACGCGGTGTCGAAGGGGTGGTTATTCTCAACGGCAAGACACCCCATGCGGTGTTGCTCGAGTTGTTTACCGACCATGGCGCCGGTACGCTGATCCTACCATGAACGAGCTGCCACGGACCCGGCCGGTAACCGGCCATGACGCCGAAACGCTGCGGGTTTTCCGCCGCGTCGATACGTGGATATTCGATCTCGACAACACGCTCTATCCGCGCAGCACAAATCTGTTCCTCCAGGTCGACACGCGCATTCGCGACTATGTGCAACGGCTGCTCAAGCTCGGTCCCGCCGAAGCTCATGAGATTCAGAAGGACTATTACCGACGCTACGGTACGACTTTGCGTGGTCTGATGGACGAGCATGGCGTCGCCCCCGACGATTTCCTGGAGTTCGTCCACAACATCGATCACAGCGTGGTCGCACCGGATCCGGTTTTGGCCGATGCGATCGACCGGCTTGCCGGCCGCAAGTTTATTTTCACCAATGGCTCGCGCGCTCACGCCGAGAAGGTCGCCGAGCGCCTCGGCGTCACCAACCACTTCGAGGACATCTTCGATATCGTCGATTCCAAACTCATGCCCAAGCCCAACCCGCAGACCTACGACCGGTTCATTGCGGCGACCGGAATCAATCCATCGAGTGCCGCCATGTTCGAGGATCTGTCGCGGAACCTCGAAGCGCCGTCGGCTCTTGGCATGATCACGGCCCTAGTGGTGCCGGCCGGGATCGGGGAAGTCTTCCATGAGGATTGGGAGGTCGAGGGTCGCGACGCGGCGCATGTGCGCTTCCTGACCGACGACCTTGGCAGTTTCCTCAACAAGGTGCTGGCGGCGATCGCGGCATAGGGGCGTTGCTGCGAATTGGACCGGCGTCGGGTATTCTGCCCGCTCTGAATTAAACGCCCGGCAGGGGCCCGGCAGGCAAGACCGGCCCATCGCTCTCGATCGGGCGGACAGGAGCCGGACACGATGTTTCTTGTTGAAGTCGCAGTCATTCTGGCGCTGACGGTCTTGAACGGCCTGCTGGCACTTGCGGAGATGGCAATCGTCTCATCGCGGCGATCGAGGCTTGACGTCATGGCTCGTTCGGGCGTTGCCGGCGCCCGCACTGCGCTGGATCTGGTTGACGATCCGGGTCGGTTTCTGGCGACGGTTCAGATCGGAATCACAGTCGTTGCGATCGTCGCGGGAGCGTTTGGCGGCGCGACGATCGCCGACAGGCTTGGGGAGGCGCTGGATCAGGTGGCATGGATTGCGCCGAACGGTCGGACGATCGCAATCGGCATGGTGGTTGCGGTTGTCGCGTATGGATCGCTTGTCATCGGCGAGCTTGTCCCGAAGCGAATCGCGTTGACGGATCCGGAAAGGGTCGCCGTCGCGGTGGCCCGCCCGATGGCCACTCTGTCCCGGCTGGCAACGCCTGCGGTGTGGCTGCTGCGGTATTCGAGCGACGCTATCCTCCGGCCATTTGGATTTGGCGGCGTCCGTGAGACGAAAGTCTCACAGCAGGAAATCCGGTCGCTTATCGCGGAGGGCACCCGGACAGGTGTCTTCGCGCCGCAGGAGCGAGATATGATCGACGGGGTCTTGCGCCTCGCCGACCGCTCGGTACGGGTCATCATGACGCCACGATCCGATATCGTCTGGATTGATCGGACGGCCAGGGCCGACACGCTCGTGGACAAGGCCCTGAGCGGCCACACCCGGTTGCTGGTCTGCGATGGTGATGTCGACCATCCAATCGGCTTTGTCGACGCCCGCGATATCCTTGCAGGTGCCCTGGGTGAGGACTCGCTGGATTTGCGGGCGACAGTGCCAAGACCGCTGGTCGTCAATGACGGAGTCACCGTGTTGCGCCTGATCGAACTGATCCGGTGGGCCGGTGTTCATATTGCGCTGGTCGCCGACGAGTATGGGTCGACCGAGGGCATCGTCACGGCGACCGATATCCTGGAGAGCATCGCAGGCGAGCTGCCGGACCGGGGCGAGCCCGTTCATCCGATGGTCGTTCATCGGTCCGACGGTTCGTGGCTCGTCGACGGGATGATGCCGATCGATATGTTCGAAGAGCTGGTCGGTGTCACGGGACTGGAATCCGGTGGCGGTTTCGAGACGGTCGCCGGGTTTGTCCTGTTTTCATTGGGGCGCTTGCCGGCGACCGGCGATTGTTTCGAGCGTGACGGGTTGACAATCGAGGTCGTCGATATGGATGGGCGCCGGATCGACAAGCTCGCGGTATCTCGGGATGAACCGGATCGGCATGCTGGGGGTGGCGCTTGACCAGAATTGCCTGGAACGCAGGCCCCCACTAGGGTCCGGTTGCCGCACGACAAAAGCCGTTGAGGTCGCCATGTTTGGAATCCCGTGTTCGTCAGACGCTCCGGCTGAGGCCGGCGCACGCGACGGTTTCCCTGTCCCGAGAATCCGCACAGGGACCATTTCGTATTGGCTGCGGCAGGCCGGATCCATGTCGGCAGTGCGTCGGATCGTGCTCGTTTCGGTTGTCGCAGCCGCGACGTTGGCGACCGCCGCCGCCCGGAACAGTTCGTCAGCTCAGCAATCCGATCACACACCGCCCTTGGCTGCGATGGTCGGCCAGATGATCCTGCTCGAATTCACGATCGGCGCTGATCGTTACCTGGAAAGCAAGGGTGGCAATCATGGCCAGGCAATCACCGATATGGTGGATCTGGTTGCCGACTTCCGTCTTGGCGGCTTAGTTGCCGAGGAACATAACGACGCGCTGTTTCTTGATCCTGCCTTTGCCAAAGTGCGCAATGCAGCGGCAATCGACGGTCTCCACCCTTTTGTTGCAGTCAACGAGGAGGGTGGTGCCGTCCAGATCCCGGCGCATCGCTGGTACGATCATGGCGCCGAGTGGATCGGCTGCACCAGCCTTGGGCCAATTCCCGGCTATCGGACTGTTGGCCCTGCCGCGTCGAAGGTCTGGACCTGTCCGGATCACAATTGGCGCGCCGATTCCGATTATCTGCCGTTTCTGCGCAACGCCCACCTGATGGCTGGGCGCTGGACGGTGAGCGAGACGGAAGCCCATGGCGAGGAGATCGGCCGCGCCCTGGCGGCGCTCAATGTGACAATGAACCTTGCGCCCGTTCTTGGTGTTTCGGATGGAACGGCGAAAACGTCGTTTCTGAGCGATCGTACGTTCGCCGACGATCCGGACAGGGTGGTTCGGTGGGCTGGCGCCTTCTCAAAGGGGATCAGGACGGGGAGCGACGGGCGCGTTGCCACTGTCGTGAAGCATTTCCCGGGCCTCGGATCCGTTCTCGCCAATACCGACGACGGTCCCGCGCACTCGCCGCCGCTTGCCGAACTCGTGACACGTGATCTCCTGCCCTACCAGAGCTCGATCGCCGCCGATTACGGGGCGAGCGCCGTGATGATGTCGAATGTGGCTGTGCCCGGGCTTACCTGTCCCGGGAACGATTCGTCCTGCGGCGTGCCAGCGACCCTGTCGCCTGCCGCCTATCAGCTGTTGCGCCAGCGTTATGGCTGGGACGGGTTGATCATGACCGACACGCTGCAGACGGCAGCGGTCCTCCGGCGGGGGCGGGATATCTCCGCCGCGGCAGTGGCGGCCATCGCCGCCGGGGCCGACATGGTGATGATCAAGCCGGACACCGATGCGCGGCTCAGCGACTATCGGGACCTGCTGAGCCAGGTCCGCGATGCCCTGATTGCCTGGGTCGCCGAGGATCCCCCGACCCGCCGCGCCCGGCTCGGTCA
>JAAEOR010000620.1 GCA_024222895.1 Hyphomicrobiales bacterium
GCGTCTCCGCGCCAGGTGCTTGCCGCCCGGCTGTCGACGGTCGGCTATGTCAGCCAGTTCCTGAGGGTCGTGCCGCGGGTCTCCGCCCGCGATATCGTTGCCGAGCCTTTGCTCGCTCGTCAGGTTGAGCCAGAGGCGGCCGTCGCACGAGCCGAGGCGATGCTTGAAAGGCTGAACCTGCCGCGTCGTCTGTGGGATCTGCCGCCGGCGACGTTCTCAGGCGGCGAGCAGCAGCGGGTCAATGTGGCGCGAGGCTTTATTGACGGCAAGGCGCTGCTGTTGCTCGACGAGCCGACCGCCTCACTCGATGCCGAAAACCGGGCGGTCGTCGTCGACCTGATCCGTACGGCCAAGGCGGAGGGGGTCAGCTTTCTCGGTATCTTTCACGATGCCGATGTGCGTGACGCCGTGGCCGACCGGCTGGTCGATGTCGTCGCGTTTGCACCCCCGAGCGTGCAATGACGCGGCTCGGCGCCCAAGCAACCTTCTCGCCGACGGCGGTCGTCGACGAAGCAACGCCGCAAAACCATTGGTCCGGAAGCCATCGCAACCGATTTGTCCTATTATCAGTGCCGCAATGACTGAAACCGTATTCCGCAAGGCCCGCATCGTTCTGGCCGAAACGATCCATCATGGCGACGTCGTGGTCCGTGACGGCCTGATTGCCGAAATCGGCGATCCCGGCAGCCGTGACACCGGTCTCGACCTTGATGGCGACTGGCTGCTGCCGGGCCTGGTCGAACTGCACACCGACCATCTCGAGAGCCATTATGCCCCGCGCCCGCGGGTGCGATGGAATGCGGCCGTGGCGCTGCAGGCCCACGACGCGCAGATCGCCGCGTCGGGTATCACGACAGTGTTTGATGCCCTTCGGGTCGGTATGGATGAGGACTCCCGGCTTGGCGCCGACGACATGCGCCTGCTCGCCGATGCGATTGCAGCCGGGGGAGAGCGTGATCGGCTGCGGGCCGAACATTTTGTCCATTTGCGCTGCGAGGTTTCATCCTCCGACATGATGGATGGGTTTGCCCTGTTTGAGGACGACCCGCAGGTCCGGCTCGTCTCGATGATGGACCACACGCCCGGGCAGCGACAGTTCACTTCATTGGAGGCCTACCAGATCTACTATCAGGGCAAGACGGGAATGTCGGACGAGGCATTCGCGGCGCTTGTCCAGCGGCGCCAGGCCGAGGCTGGACGGTGGTCGCCGGGTAACCGCAGGGCCCTTGCCGAAGTGTGCCGGGAGCGCGGTATCGTTTTGGCCAGTCACGACGACGCAACCGAGGCCCATGTCGAAGAAGCCGTCCAGCATGGCGTTGCGCTGGCCGAATTTCCCACCACGGTGGACGCTGCGCGCGCCTCGCACCATGCCGGACTGCAGGTGCTGATGGGAGCGCCGAACATCGTCCGCGGCGGTTCGCATTCCGGTAATGTGGCAGCGCGGGAGCTGGCCGACGCCGGTCTCCTCGATGTTCTCTCATCGGACTACATTCCGTTCAGTCTGCTGCAGTCGGCGTTCCTCCTTGCCGAGACGGGCGATAACATTGACCTGCCGGCGGCGGTGGCCCTGGTGTCCGCCAATCCGGCCAAGGCGACCGGAATGACCGACCGGGGTGAGATTGCTCCGGGGAAACGGGCCGATCTGGTGCAGGTCCATATCGATGAGGGCGTGCCTGTCGTCCGTTCGGTGTGGCGGCAGGGCCGACGGGTCGCTTGATGTGACCGGGGATCGCTCGGAGCGCGGCACCCTGGTTCTGGTCGTCGGGCCAAGCGGTGTCGGCAAGGACACGCTCATCGACTATTGCCGCGGGCGCCTGTCGCACGATCGCCAGTTCGTCTTTCCCCGCCGGAGCATAACCCGAACGAACGCGCTGTCGGAGGACCACGAGGTCGTGCCGGAAGAAGACTTCGTCGCTCAGATTCGGGATGGGGCTTTTCTGTTGCATTGGGACGCCCATGGACTGCGCTATGGTATCCCGTCGGGTGTCGAAGAGGACCTCGGCCAGGGGCGAACGGTTGTCGTCAACGTATCCCGCGGGATTGTCGACCAGGCCCGCGCGCGGTTTCAGCCATTGATCATCGTCTCTCTCTCCGCGTCCGAGTCTGTTCTCGCGAGTCGCCTGCGGCAGCGCGCCCGCGAATCCGCCGCCGAGATCGCCCGACGACTGGCGCGCGAGGCCGCCCGCGCGGTGACCGGCGAGGACGTCATCCATATCGATAATTCGGGCGATGTCGCTGAGTCCGGCGCTCTGTTGCTTTCGGTTCTGCTCGGAACACGCCGCGAGGTGGCGTAGGGTTCGAGGCCGTCGCTTGCGGCAGATTCGTGCGTGCCGTTGACGCTCGTGCCACGCGCCACTATTCCATTGCTATGAAGCAAATTCCGTTTTACTCCTCGCGTTCGTCGATCCATCGACTGTTGGCGGTCTGGAAATGACCACCGTTCCGTCGATCGACGCTGAGGCGGAAACAGTCCCGACGGGCGAAGAGACCAAGACACCCCGTCGTCGGACGCGGGTCAGCGGAATCGATCGGGCGCTGCAGATTCTCGACCATCTGCACCAGACCGAGACCCCGGGGACCGCCTATGCGATTGCCAAGGCGATCGGTGCGCCATTGTCCACGACCTACGCGATCATCGACGATCTGGTGGAACGCAACATGCTCACCCAGAAAGCCGACAACACGGTCTGGCTCGGGCCGCGTCTCTATCATTACGGTCTGGCCTACGCGCATTCGCTGGATTTCCTCAGCGCCGCCACGCATCAAATGCACGAGGTTTGCCGGGCGGTCGATGAAACCGTGCAGGTCTGTGGCCGCGACGGCGACCATATGGTCGTGCTGGCCATGGCCGACGGCCCCGGGCACTTCCGCGTCACCAGCGAGGTCGGGACCCGCGTACCACTGAACTGGACGGCGTCGGGCCGCCTGCTGGTCGGTCACTTGCCCGAGAACGAGCGGCTGGAATTGTTCCGCGAGGGCGCCAGGACGTCGCCGACCAAGCGTGCCGAAACCGACCCGGCTGTGCTGGCCCGTCTGTCGCGCGGCGCCCTGGAGGACCGCCTCAGCGTGCAGATCAGCGAGACCGATTTCCTTGTTTCATGCGTCGCCTCACCGATCTGCGATCGAAACGGCGAGTGCCGGGCGACGATTTCCATTGTTCTGCCCGAACACAAGGTTGTCGAGGATCAGGAGCGGTACGCCAACGTCGTTCGCGAGGCATCGGAGAAGGTTGAGCGCGTGCTCGGCTGGCGTGGCCCATAGCTTTAGCGAGCGCGCCCGGTCACGGACGGCGACAACCGCTTCGATCTCCACGGGACGACAATCTTCGGTAGGCGTTTTGCACCCCATTATCCTGACATCAATCGATCTGAATTCAGGCCTTATCAAAGGACTACGGCATGCATACCGGCGCATTCTGTGACATCGACTGGGACGCTGACGGCAAGCATCTCGGCTTCATCGGCTTTCCCTATTCGGTCGATCGGTCGCCCTACTATCAGATCAAGATGCCGATCTGCCGGATCCGCAACGGCGACGGCCCAAGCCTGGTGCTCATGGCGGGCGTCCACGGCGACGAGTATGAGGGCGAGCTGACGCTTACCAAGACGATCCGCCTGCTGGAGCAGCGAGATGTTCGTGGCGCGGTTACCATTCTCCCGGCGACAAATACCCCGGCGGTCATGGCGGCGGCACGATGCTCACCCTTCGACAGCGGCAACCTCAATCGGGCTTTTCCCGGCGATCCGGCGGGGCCCCCGACCTGGCGCCTTGCGCACTATGTCGAACACGAGATCTTCCCGCGCCACGATACCGTGTTGGACATTCACTCCGGTGGTACCAGCATGGACCACGTCGTCTGTGCGCTGGTCGAAACGACCCATGATAAAGCGCGCGACGAGCAGGCTATCGCGCTGTTGCGTGCCATGCATCTTCCCTATGCGTTCGTCACGGACAACGGCCGCGATTCGCCCACCTCAATGGCCGCGGCGCTCCGGGCCGGCTGCATTGGCCTCAGTGGCGAGTTCGGCGGTGGTGCGACGGTGACGCCGGCCACCATGGCGATGACCGCGGGCGCCGTTGACAATCTTCTTCTCGCACTTGGAATCACCACACGCCGGATCCTGACCGACGCCGAAATGCCCATCGAAACGCAGCTGCTTGAGCTCGGTGGGCAATCCTTCTTCGTCTACGCCGAGCAGGGTGGCTGGTTCGAGCCCGCTGTCGAAGCCGGGGATGCCGTGAAGGCCGGCGACACGGCCGGCTGGCTGTACGACATTGAAACACCGCTCGCGGCGCCGCAGGCTCTGTTTTTCCGCGAGGATGGCGTCGTGCTCAGTCGCCGCCTGCACACGCACTGCCAGACCGGGGACTGTCTCATGAATCTGGGCAAGGTTCTTGGCTGAACCGCGCAGCCGCCGTGGGATCCGTGATGTCAGGGTTCACCGGTTGCCGCCGGCCAGAATCTCAGCGAGCACGTTGAGGGCTCGGTCGATGTCGTCAATGTCGTTGTAAAGGTAGGGCGAAAATCGAACCCGACCCTCGCCGGCCCACACCAGAACACCATGCCTACGGAGATCCGTTTCCAGCGCCTCGGGGTGGGGCCAGGCGAAGCTGACATTGCCGGCGCGGCGCGACGGCGTGTGTGGGGTGAGCACCTCGATCCCGATCGCCGACAACCCGGCCAGAAGCCGGGTTGCCAGGATCTCGCAGTGGCGGTGTCGCGCCTCCGGGGCGATTTCTGCCAACGCGTCCAGACCGTTTTCGAGGATGTAGAGCGCAAGAAACGGCGGATTGCCGCTCTCGAAACGCTCGATACCAGCCTTGAAACGATGGCCGGCCATCGACATCGGGCTTTCCGTATCGATCACCGAATGCCACCCGGCGCTTCGCGGCATCAGCGTCGGCCAGCGTTGATGGTTCACGCAAAAGATCCCGCAGCCATGGACGCCGAGCAGCCACTTGTAACAGCATGAAACGATCGCATCGCACAGCTGGCCGTCGACGGGTACGACGCCCAGGGCATGCGAAGCATCCACGATCAATCGTGCGCCAACCGAATCGGCAATACGGCGCAGGGCACCGAGGTCCTGCCGGGCCCCGGTGAGGTGGCCGACATGGCTGACAAGGATTGCCTTTGTCCGGTCGTCGATCGCCGCTGCATAGTCCTCGCTGGAGGGTACCAGGCCGTCACCCGCTGAGCGCGGCTCGACAACCCGTGCGCCAAGTCCGCATGCCGCCAAAACCACCGAAGGAAAATCTGCCGGCGCGACCACCAAATTGTCTCCGGGTCCGACGTTGAGTTGTGCAGCCGCCAGAGACAGACCTTCCGAGGCATTGGCGAGATATGCCACGTCGCCGGCGCCCAGATTGGCCAGCGCCGCGATCTTGCCGCGGACCCGCGCGGCGGTTTCATCGAATCGTGTCCGACCGGGCATGCCACTGGCCTTGTCGACCATGAATCGCTCGAACGCGTCGCGGTGGCTCTTCAGCGGCGGCGTTTCGCCGCCCGCCGCAAGATGGGTTACACCCTCAAGTCCGTGGAAGGCGCCTTGCGCGATCAGCGGATGTTCTGCATCCATGGTCAGCGTGATTTGAGTTCCTCCTCCGGGGCGATCGTTACCTGACAAAGGATGTCACAAACATCGCCAAGCGGTTTAAGACCTATCTGTGGCCCTCAAGCTCAGATCTGCGTTTGGCAGTTGCCGGCTCAACAACAATTTCATTATCCGGATCCAGCACTACACCGTAAACGTCGTAGGCGTGTTCCAATGAACAAGAATCATCCAGGACATCGCTCAGTACTTGTTGCGGATCACGTTCCCGCGGGCTGCCAAATCCGCCCCCACAGGGACCGGGATGTCGTCACTTCAATGACCGGCGGCGAATTCACTGTTTGCGATATTCAGCAGCTCCCACACATGTGGAAGGAATGAGCGCCAGACCTGCATCCGGAAGCTGTCCGCTGCATCGCAGTAGAGCACGACCTGCGCGCTGTCGAAGAGCGTGCGCTTGCCGCATCCGACTTCGAGCCGGTCCAGGTCGATCGGGCAGGCGACGCTCAACAGTTCACGTGCCTTGTCGCCTTCGATCTTAACCGTGATCTCTCTGTCGCTGGTGTCGGTCAGGCTATGGGGCGCTTTGGCGTATATCGCGGCAAGAGCGGTCTCGATGTCGCCACGCTCCGCCTCATCCGCGATGATTTCCCATTCGTCGGGGCCAAGGCAAAGTGCGCTGCGCGTGCCCGAAGCTGACCGTTCGCCTATGGCCGGGGGCAAGGTCACGCCAAGCGCCTTTGACACGGCACCCAGATCCTTGGGGTTAGTCCGGAGGCTGAACCGTGACGCCTCCGGCAACAGCGCCAAACGAACCGGACCAAGGGACGTTGTTTCGGACAAGGTTGCCTGAATGCTGGACTGATTTCTCATGACGGTTCTTCCTGCTTACAACTTCAGCCGGTCGTTTTCCGGATCGTAGAACACGGGCCCCGTGACTTCGGCCTCAATATCCTCGCCAGGCATCGGCACGTAGAGGCTCTCGCCTAACCGGTCGCGTCCGTCCTGTACCACGGCAAGGGCCACGGATCGGCCAAGCGTCTCGCTCCAGTAGGAAGAAGTCACGTGGCCCAGCATCTTCATCGGCAGCGGCTGCCTGGGGTCGGCGACGATCTGTGCACCTTCCTCCAGCACCGTCTTCGGGTCGCGAGTCAGAAGCCCGACCAGTTGCTTGCGCCCCGGCGCCACGATGTCCGGCCGCGACAGCGAGCGCATGCCGACGAAGTCGGTCTTCTTCTTGCCCACCGCCCAACTCAAGCCGCAGTCGTCGGGCGTCACCGTGCCGTCGGTGTCCTGCCCGACGACGATGAAGCCCTTCTCGGCTCGCAGAACGTGCATGGTTTCGGTGCCATAGGGGCAGATGTCGTACTTGCGACCGGCTTTCCAGAGCGTTTCCCACAGCACGCGGCCATAGCGGGCCGGCACGTTCACCTCAAAGCCGAGTTCGCCGGAGAAACTGATCCGGAATAGCCGCGCCGGGAACCCGGCGACTGTGCATTCCGAAACCGACATGTGCGGGAACGTCTCGTCGGACATGTCCTGGCCCTCGACGAACGGCAGCAGCAGGTTGCGGGCGTTCGGGCCGTTCAGCGCGATCGTTGCCCACTGTTCGGTGGTCGAGGTCAGCCAGACGTTGAGATCCGGCCATTCGGTCTGCAGGTAGTCCTCCATCATGTTCAGCACTCTCGGGGCGCCGCCGGTCGTGGTGGTGACATGGAACTTGTCATCGGTTAAGCGCCCGATCACGCCATCGTCGCGGATATATCCATCCTCGCCCAGCAGCAGACCATAGCGGCAGCGGCCGACGCCCAGCTTGGTCCATGGGTTGGCATACATCCGGTTCATGAAGTCGACCGCGTCGGGCCCGGACACTTCGATCTTGCCGAGCGTGGAGGCGTCGAAGATCCCCAGCGATTCGCGCGTTGCCTTGCATTCCCGCGCGACGGCGTTGTGCATATCCTCGCCGTCTTTCGGGAAATACCACGCGCGACGCCATAGCGACACAGGTTCAAACGCGGCCCCGTTTTCCTCGGCCCAACTGTCGATCGGCGTGCGGCGGGTCACTTCGAAGTGGCTGCCACGATGGTAGCCCGCGAACGCCCCGAACGTGGTCGGGGTATAGGGCGGACGGAAGGTCGTCAGGCCCACCTTGGTGGGGGGCTTGCCCAGGGCATCGGAGGCGATGTTGAGCCCGTTCATGTTGGACAACTTGCCCTGATCCGTCGCCATGCCGTTCGTGGTGTAGCGCTTGACATGCTCGATGGACTGCATTCCTTCGCGTACCGCAAGGCGGATGTCCTTGGCGGTCACGTCGTTCTGGAAGTCGATGAACGCCTTGGCGCGGCCGGGGCTGCGGTTACTCGGCAGTTCCTTGAGCGACTTGCCCGTGCCGCCGCGGTCATTCTCGACCGGGTAGGAGCCTGCGGTGGTCTTGAAGCCGGCAGCCGCTGCCGCCTCGACCCCTGCCTCGGCGCCATCGGCAAGCACCCGGCCAATCCCCCAGAGACCCCGGCCAGCACCCACGATGTGGCAGGCTTCGGCGTTCTGGTCCGGCAGGTAGGCTTTGGTTTCGTCGTCCCATCGCAGCGTTCCCTTGGTGTGCGAGAACAGATGCAGGGACGGTGTCCAGCCGCCGCTCATCAGCAGCGCATCGCACTTCACGATCTCCGCCCGGCCAACCTTGCCAGCATGAACCGGATTGACGCGGACGGATTTGACGCGCAGCCGCCCCGAGGTTCCGGTCACCGTATGGCCGGTCAGCACGCGGATGCCGCGCCCGGCCGCTTCTTCGGAAAGCTGCGGCAAAACCGCGTCGCGCAGATCGACGATGAACTGGACCTCGGCCCCCGCGTCCTGCATGTCAAAGGCCGCATACCAGGCGCTGTCATGCGACGTGACGACAGCGGGTCGCCCACCGACCAGCACGCCATAGCGGTTCAGATAGGTTTGGGCAGATCCTGCCAGCATCACACCGGGGCGGTCGTTTTCGTGAAACACCAGCGGTTTTTCAAGCGCACCTTGCGCCAAAACGACCTGACCGGCGCGAACACGCGACATGCGTTCCCGGGGCGCGCCTTCGGGAGGCTCTGCCATGTGATCGGCGAGCTTCTGGCAAAGGCCGACCATGTTCTGATGATAGTAGCCGATGGCGGTCGTGCGCGTCATCAGGGTGACGTTGTCCATCGCGCCCAGGTCGGCCAGCCGGGCAGCCAGCCAGTCCCAAGCGCTGCTTCCATCGACCCTCACACTTGGTTCGAACAACAACGAACCGCCCATTTCGGATCCTTCATCGACCAGAACGACCTTCGCGCCGCTTTGTCCGGCCACTAAGGCGGCAGCGATTCCGGCAGGACCGGCGCCAATGATCAGAATGTCGCAGTGGAGATAGCACGAGGCATAGCGGTCCGGGTCTTCGACCGTGGGCGACTTGCCCAGACCTGCTGCGCTGCGGATGAACGGCTCATAAACCTTGTCCCAGAAGCTGCGCGGCCACATGAAGGTCTTGTAGTAGAAGCCCGCGGGTAGCAGCATGTAAAGTCGGTCGTTGATTGCGCCGACATCGAATCTCAACGACGGAAACCGATTCTGGCTCTCGGCCATTAAGCCGGGATAGACTTCCTGAACCGTGGCGCGGGTATTCGGCTCGAAGCGGCCCTCGCCGCGGGTGGTTCCGATCAGGGCATTGGGTTCCTCCGATCCGGCGGCCATGGCGCCGCGCGGTCGGTGATATTTGAACGATCGCCCCATCAGATGAATGCCGTTGGCGAGCAGCGCCGATGCTACAGTGTCACCCTCGCGTCCTTCAAATTCCTGATCGTCGAACAAAAACCGAACCGGACGATCATGCTTGATGCGCCCATAACCCTTGACACGATTGGTGCTCATTCCTGGCTCTCCAGCAGTCTGGCGAGATCAGGGCGGGCTTCGCCTGCTTTGTAGGTCGTGAGGAACTTGTCGCTGACCGTGTCGCGGACCGCATTGAAGAACCGCGCGCAGCCGTGGATATGGCGCCAGCGCTCGAAATGCGGACCTTTGGCGTTCGTGCGGACGAACAGGAAGTCGCGCCATTCCCCGTCGCTGAGCATCGAGGGCTCCGCGGGCCGGGTGATATGCGCCTCGCCCGCATAGGCAAACTCCAGTTCCGGCAGGGCTTCGTCGCAATAGGGGCAATGGATCAGAAGCATGATAGATACTCCTTAGTGGGCGACGGCCGCGGCCGCGGCTTCGTCGATCAGGCGACCTGTCTGGAAACGCTCCAGCGTGAATGGCGCGTTGAGCTTGTGCGGTTCGTCCTTGGCAACCGTCCAGGCCAGAGTATGGGCCGCACCCGGGGTCGCCTTGAACCCGCCAGTTCCCCACCCGCAATTGACATAGAGACCCTTGGCCGGCGTCTTTCCCAGAATGGCCGACCGGTCGGGCGTCACATCGACGATCCCACCCCAGTTGCGCAGCATCCGCATCCGGTTGAAGATCGGAAACAACTCGCAGATCGACGCGACCGTATGCTCGATCAGGGCCAGGCCACCGCGCTGTGAATAGCTGGTGTACTGGTCGGTGCCAGACCCGATGACCAGCTCGCCCTTGTCGGACTGGCTGATATAGGCATGCACTGTGTTGGACATGACGACACAGGGGAAGATCGGCTTGACCGGTTCGCTGACCAGCGCCTGAAGTGGGTAGCTTTCCAGTGGCATTCTGATCCCGGCGGATTCCATCAGCACCGACGTGTGCCCGGCCGCCGATACCGCAACCTTCCTGGCCTTGATCAAACCCCGTGGAGTCTCCACCCCTTCGACTGCGCCATCCGGCCCGCGCCGGATCGCCATCACCGGGCAGTTCTGGATGATGTCGACACCTCGCATCGCTGCCTGACGGGCATAGCCCCAGGCAACGGCGTCATGCCGCGCGGTGCCGGCCCGTTTTTGAAGAGCAGCCCCCATGACCGGATATCGCGCATGTGGCGAAATATTCAGCGGTGGGCAGTGCGCCTTAGCCTCTTCCCTGGTCAGCCACCGGTTGTCGACACCGTTCAGACGGTTGGCGTGAATATGGCGCTTGAAGCTTTGAACGTCGTGGACGGTATGCGCCAGCATCATGACGCCGCGGTTGGAATACATGATGTTGTAGTTCAGTTCCTGGCTGAGGTTTTGCCACAGATCGAGCGCATGATCGAACAGCCGGGCGCTTTCATCATATAGATAGTTCGATCGGATGATCGTCGTGTTGCGCCCGGTATTGCCGCCGCCCAGCCAGCCCTTTTCGATCACGGCGACGTTCGTAATGCCATGTTCCTTGGCCAGATAGTGGGCGGCCCCCAAGCCATGCCCGCCGGCGCCAACGATGATGACGTCGTATTCAGACTTCGGCTCAGCATCAGGCCATTGCTTGTCCCAGTTCTTGTGACCGCTCAGTGCGTTCCTGAGCAGTGAAAGGGCGGAAAAACGGGTCATTTGCGAACCTCGGATTTACAGCTGGGTCGTCTTTTTCAACGTGGCAGGTTCCGTTGGGGGCGCCCTGTACATTTGCGCCGGAATCACATTACATTTGCGGCACGAACTTCGTCGGAGGGTTGGCTGGGTTGAAGCACGAACCCGTCTTGAAGGTCGGATTCATTCTGGCGCGCCGATTCACCTTGTCGGCCTTTGCCAATTTCATCGATGTCCTTCGGCTTGCCGCGGATGAAGGGGACCGGTCGCGCCCGATCCGCTGTTCCTGGCACGTCTTGTCCGCCACAATGAACCCTGTGACATCAAGCTGCGGCATACCCGTTCAGCCTGATGAACGCCTGGGCGAGCCCAGCGATTTTGACTACGTGGTTGTGGTGGGCGGATTGATCTCCGCGATCGAAGATCTCAACCTCGATTATATTGCCTATCTAAAGCGCGCAGCCCGGGCCAACGTCCCGATTGTCGGGGTCTGCACCGGCGCATTCATCCTGCACCGGGTCGGGTTGATGGACGGCTATCGCTGTTGTGTGAGCTGGTTCCACCACGACGACTTTCTGGAGCAGTTCAACGGACTGATCCCCGTTTCCGACCAGATTTTCGTGGTTGACCGCGACCGGCTTACCTGTTCCGGCGGGGCAAGCTCGGCGCATCTGGCCGCGTTTCTTGTCGACCGGCATGTCGGGCAGGCCGCAGCTCGCAAGAGTCTGAACATCATGATCATCGACGAGGCCCGGGCTCCGGAAGACCCGCAACCGGGCCTGCCGCTCGAATTCACGACGTCTGACCCGCTGGTCAGGAAGGCGCTGCACCTGTTCCGGCAGAATGTCAGCACACCGGTGACGGTCGCTACCCTTTCGGAGCGTCTCAATGTCAGCCGCCGCAGGTTGGAGAGGCACTTCAAGGCGGAACTGCAACTGTCCCCGGCTGATGTCGGCATTTCGGTTCGGCTGAGCGTCGCGCGGCACTGTCTGGAAAGCACTGACGATTCAGTCACGCGCATCGCCGCCGAAACCGGGTTCTGCGACGCATCGCATCTCAGCAAGGTGTTTCGCGCCCGCGAAGGCGAAACTCCCCTCCAGTATCGGCAGCGCATCGAACGCCGCAAGCGCGCATGAAACGACTCGGTCCGGTCCACGGCAGATGCGAATTTCCTGTGTGGGCCACTTATCCGAGCCGTTCAAACTGTGCCGAAATTCTCAAACATCATGCTTTGCGGAAACCAAGGATCATGATTATGGAACAGACCTTGGTATCAGGCGCCCGACTTCCAATCCTGCGAGCCGTCAGCGCTCCATCATGCCGTCGGCTTTTTCTTGCGCGAGGTGATCCAACAGATTGGTCGGACCGGCAATAGGTTGACCTTCGGGGTTTCGTTAGCGTTGTTTCGAAATCAACCTCCGTCGAGACGGGCGTAATTGGGTGGCGCGCTTGTTATTTTCGACGACAATCGTGTCGCCATGTCCGGCATGACACGCCGGCGCCACCCGGTGTCATCCCAGAGTCCCCCAGAGTGTCCATGGCGCTTGACCATAAGCCTGAAGGTCGTAGAGTCCTTTTGGTATGTATGTAATTCCGTAAATACGGAATAACTTGACGCTACGTTGACCAACCACAGGGGAATGTCCATGCCGATTTCCAAAGTTCTGGCGGCTGCGGGTGCGGCGCTCATCTCATCCGCCGTTGCAACGACCGCCGTTGCGGACATCACTATCCTGGCCTGGCCCGGCGGCCCGGCAGAAGAAGCGCTCCGCAAGGTTGTCGCGAAATACAACGAAACATCGGACAGCAAGGCTGAACTGCTGTATTTCAGCCGCGACAGCTTCTTCGACAAGATGCTGGCCGACTCCGCCGCCGGATCGAAGGAATTCGACGTGATGCTGACGGCGACATATCAGGTCGGCAAATACGCGCCGTTCATGACCCCGATCAACGATCTGATCACCGACGACGTCATGACGGTGTTCCCGCAGAGCGCCATCGACTCACAGAGCTACGAGGGCGATGTCTACGGAATCCCGACCGACCTCGGTGTGCATTTCGTTTACTACCGCACGGATCTGATCGACGAGCTGCTCGGCAATGACGACTGGAAGGCGAAATATGCCGAGATCAGCCAGGAGTATATGGGCAAGGCGATGGAGCCGAAGATGCCCGCCGACTGGACCTGGGACGACTTCATAGCGTCGGCGCTGTTCTTCACCCAGTCGATCAATCCGGACAGTCCGGTTCGCTACGGCACCGTCCTGCAGATGAAGAACCTGCTATTCAACATCATGGTCTGGCAGGGCAGCGTCGCAAGCTACGGTGGCAACTGGATGGACGACGAGGGCAACATTACCGTCGACTCCGACGCCTACCGGACCGGTCTCGATATCTTCAAGAAGATCGTCGATGCCGAAGCGACGCCGGGCGACAGCAACAGCTACGAATACGCCGAGGCCAATGGCGCCTTCGGTACCGGGCAGGTTGCATTCTTCATCCAGTGGTCGGCGGCCTATGCCGAGTTCATCGATCCGGAGCAGTACCCGGCGATCGCCGGCAAGTTCGATATCACTCACGCACCGGCGGGCCCGGAGGGTCCCAAGACCCACTTCCACGCCCTCGGTCTCGGCATCAACAAGGCCTCCGACAAGCAGGACGAGGCCAAGGCTTTTCTCGCTTTCCTCGGCTCCGAGGATGCGATGACCATGTACACGGCAGAGGGTGGTCAGCCCCCGGTCGTCGACCGGATCATGCAGGCCGTGGCCTCGGATCGGCCCGATATGCTGGCGATGGGAAACAACGCTGCCAACTACGGTATCGTCATGAACGGTGGCACCACCGCGGAGGCACTCGGCATCTACTCAAACATGGCCGAGAACTTCACCGCCTACTGGAATGATGCCCTCGATCAGGACACGGCGATTGCCAATGTCGAAGCGTATATGAAAGAAGCGCTCGGCAAGTAAGCGTCCCGTTTTGATCCCAAAAGCCGCCGCCGCAGGATCGCGACGGCGGCTTTTTTGTGCCCGAGATGGGCGGAACCGGGTGTCGCCGCGCGCCATTTTCGACAATAATCGAATGGCTATGCCCGGCTCGACGCTTGGCGTCCAGGGCGCTTGACCGTAAGCTTGGGGGTGATAGTGTTCTTTTAATATGTATGTAATTCCGTAAATGCGGAATATCTGAGCCGACGCCGACCAGAAACAGGGGAAATAGATGTCGATCTCGCGAATTATAGCTGCTGCCGGTGCAGCGCTGATCTCATCCGCAGTTGCGACCACTGCATTGGCGGACATCACCATCCTGGCCTGGCCCGGCGGCCCGGCAGAAGAAGCGCTCCGCAAGGTTGTCGCGAAATACAACGAAACATCGGACAGCAAGGCCGAACTGCTCTATTTCAGCCGCGACAATTTCTTCGACAAGATGCTGGCTGACACGGCTGCGGGATCCGACGAATTCGATTTGATGCTGACCGCGACATATCAGGTCGGCAAATACGCGCCGTTCATGACCCCGATCAACGATCTGATCACCGACGACGTCATGACCGTGTTCCCGCAGAGCGCTATCGACTCGCAAAGCTACGAAGGCGACGTCTACGGAATCCCGACCGATCTGAGCC
>JAAEOR010000621.1 GCA_024222895.1 Hyphomicrobiales bacterium
CATCCACCAGGAGGGCAATGGTCATGCCGGCACGTTGCAGCAGAACGGCAACGGCAACGCCCATGGCCTCTTCCAGTTCGGTGAAGGCACCAACGCCGATGTCGTCCAGAACGGCAATGGCGAAGTCGGGGCAACCGTCCAGATCGGCTGGTAGTCCACTTAACGACAGCACGCCGGCTCTGGCCAAATCTATCGATCGCGACCACCGACGGTGTCCACGTCGTCACCATCAAACGACAAGATCCGACCGATCTGATGATCGGCCGGGTTTGTCTCTTTCACGGAAGGTCCGGAACTACATCATGCCCCAGATTTTCGCATACTCATCGCGGTAGCCGTTGTCGGGATCGAAGATGTTTCGATCGCCGCCCCGGCGCGACCGTCTGAGCGGGCTGAGGCAGCGCTGCGCCCCGCGAATCGCTACTGAAACGCGATCTGGACCTTCATCGCCTGGCTGCGATCCGACGCTGTTTCGAAGGCCGCGACGGCGTCTTTCATTGCCATCGTATGGGAGATCAGCGGTTTCACGTCGATGGCTCCGCGCTGCATCAGGCGGACCGCTACCGCAAACTCTTCATGAAAGCGGAACGATCCCCGCAAATCGAGTTCCTTGGCGGTGACCTGAATCATCGGCACGATCATGTCGCCGCCGAGGCCGAGCTGCAGGATAACCGACCGGGGTCGGAGCGCGGCGATGCCGCCGGCCAGCGCCGGCGCGGCTCCCGAGCACTCATAGTGAACATCGAAGTACCCCTTACCCTGCTGGTACTCGGCAAGCGCATCCGGGGCCGCGCTCATGTCGATGGTTCGATCTGCCCCGACCGCTTCGGCGAAGACCAGTGCTTCCGGTGACAGGTCGGTGGCGACGATTTCGGCGGCGCCGGCCGTCTGCGCCGCAATGACCGCCAGTGTTCCGATGGGCCCGCTGCCGGTGATCAGAACCTTCTTGCCCAGCATTTCCCCCGCCCGCCGGGTTGCGTGCAGACAGACCGACAAGGGCTCCGCCATTGCAGCTTCCCCGGCGGTCAAGCCATCCGCCTTGACGCACTGGCTCGCATCGGCGACGAGGATCTCGCGGAACGCTCCCTGAATATGCGGAAACGGCATGGCCGACCCGTAGAACCGCATGTTCTCGCAGTGATTGGGCAGGCCGGCGAGGCAGTACTGGCAAGCACCGCACGGGCGCGACGGACAAACAGCGACGAGATCGCCAACGGCAAGCCCGGTCACCCCCTCCCCGACTCCGGTGATCGTGCCGGAGACCTCGTGTCCGAGAACCATCGGCTCCCTGAGGCGGACTGCACCGAAACCACCATGGTTGTAATAGTGAAGATCGGAGCCGCAGATTCCGCCGGCCACCAGGTCGACCTGAACCTGCCCCGGCCCGACGCTGCCAGCGTCACGGTCGTCGAGCCTCAAATCCTTCGCATCGTGGATCGTGATGGCGCGCAAAACTGCCCCCTATGGAACCGTGGCCAAATTAATCGGGCCTTCCAAGATTTCCCTCTATCGGATGTTATCGATAACATATAGACGTATCATTTTGGAGTCGAGATCGAAAGGACGAAGACGTTGGAAGATCCAGCCAAACTGTTTGACCTCAGTGGCCGTACCGCCTTGATAACCGGATCGTCCCAGGGAATCGGCTTCGCTCTCGCCCAGGGGTTGGCGGCTGCGGGAGCGACCGTGATCCTCAACGGACGGGACACATCCAAGCTCGCCGACGCCGCCGGCCGGCTGGACAGCGACGCCGTTCACCAACTCCCCTTCGACGCGACCGACCACGACGCCGTGAAAAAGGCTGTGAACGGTTTCGAAGAGTCGAACGGGGCGATCGACATCCTCGTCAACAACGCCGGCATGCAGCATCGCGCCCCGCTGGAAGACTTCCCGGCCGCCGACTTCGAGCGCCTGCTGCAGACGAACATCGCCACCGTGTTCCATGTTGGTCAGGCCGTCGCCCGGCACATGATTAAACGCGGTCGCGGCAAGATCATCAACATCGCCTCCGTCCAGACGGCCCTCGCCCGGCCTTCGATCGCGCCCTATACAGCGACCAAGGGCGCGGTGGGCAACCTCACCAAGGGGATGGCGACCGACTGGGCCAAGTACGGACTGCAATGCAATGCCATAGCGCCGGGATATTTCGACACACCGCTGAACGCCGCGCTGGTCAGCGACCCGGCGTTTACCGAATGGCTCGAGAAGCGAACCCCCGCTGGCCGCTGGGGCAAGGTCGAGGAGCTTGTCGGTGCCTGCATCTTCCTGTCCTCCAACGCCTCGAGTTTCGTCAACGGCCACACACTCTATGTGGATGGCGGCATCACCGCGTCGCTTTGAGTTTGACGCCGCGGCGCGAGTGCCATCCCGATTGAAATCTTCCATGCGCAGAGAAGGAGAAAATCCAGTGATTACCCGATATGCACTCTTCGAGGGATCAGTGAAGGATGGCAAGACGCCGGAATTCCGCGCCGCGGTTTTCGAACGCCTGGTGCCGCTTTGGCAACAGTTCCCCGGCGCCAATGAGGTACGGGTCATGTTCGGCGAGGACCGTGATGAAGGAGCGCCCGAGTTCCCGCTCATCCTGGCGATAAGCTATCCAGACCATGCGGCGATGGAACAGGCACTGCAAAGCGCCCCGCGTAGCCAGTCTCGCGAGGTGACCGGCGAGATTGTCGCGGCGTTCTTCGATGGCCGTATCCACCACCATGTAACGTCCGCGAACCACTACGACACCTGATACCAAGGGTAGGAGCCCGCGTCGTCCGCAACGATGCGACCGGCCGGAGGGGTGAGCCCGTGGCACGTCTTCACATCCCCGGCGGATTCTCCGGTCGACGAACGCCAAACCCGATCGGTTTCCGCCTGTTGCCGGGGTGTTCGGGACCTGGCCCCCAGATGGCTTGATAGGTATCGATCGCCCGCCCCTGCCGCTGCAGAACGACGAAGGACAGCGCCAGAACCAACCCACCACGCGGTCGCAACGACCCACATCCAGCGCGGCGCATTTGCCAGCGACAGGCCTGTCGCAATCGCGCCAACGGACAGCGCAAGCGCCGCATAGCCGATATACTTGTGCGCGTATTCGAAAACCAGCCGCCGTCGGCTCATGTCGTAGTGATCACCGCGAAACGACCCGTCGGGCGCTGGGTCGGTCGGCCCGCCCTTCGACCCGCGCAGCCACGCCCCGAGGAACTGGGTTACCGCCAGCGCCAGGACCGACCAGCCAAACAGCGCATGGCACCCGAGCGTTGCCCATCCCGTGCGAGCCCAGAGGACAATGCCGAGCCCGACAAGTGCGGAGGCTCCACCAAGATACTGCGACCACCGGTGGGCGTCCCACCAGGCGCGGTTGTCGAGATGATGCGGCCATTGCTGTCGCGGCGTCACCTTGAAGAAACGCGCCGCCAGAATCCCGACCGGAAACAACAACGCCCACGCCAGGACCATGAGCCGCCCATGCCACGCGATCGCGCCTCCAACCTGGTGCAGTGAAGTGGGATCAGTCGGCGACAGCAGCCATTGGATCATTTGTGGTCTGTCCCTACCGCCGAGATTGTTATCGATATCATTTGGCGGTACATCTTACCGCCAAAGTCCGTGAATGTGAGGCAAAATGCACTCCCCGCGTCCGGAGATAATCGACCGCGCTATGGCTACCGGTGAGGCTTGGCCGCGGATATTGCCAGGCAATCCGATTGCCGATCACACCGCGGAGGCGGCACCGGGCCCGCAATGAACAAGCGTCCCAAGCCGCCGACCATGAGCGACGTAGCCCGGCAAGCCGGCGTGTCGCCGATGACCGTCTCGAGAGCCTTCAGGCACGACGCTTCGATCAGCGAAAAGACCCGCAAGACGATCATCGAAGCGGCCGACGCCCTCGGCTATGTGCTCGACACAACGGCATCCGGATTCTCCTCGCGCAAGACCGGCTTTGTCGCGGTTACCATTCCCTCCATCAACAATGCCAATTTCGCCGACACCGTGCGCGGCCTGACCGAACGGCTGCGGGAAAGCGAACTCCAGATTCTTCTCGGTTACACGGACTACAATGTCGAGGAAGAGGAACGACTGGTCGAACAGTTTCTCCGGCGGCGCCCGGAGGCGGTTGTCGTGACGGGTGGTACCCATACGGAACGTTGCCGGAGGCTCCTGGATGCCGCTGGCGTCCCCGTTGTCGAGACCTGGGACCTTCCCAACAACCCGATCGGTCATGTCGTCGGCTTTTCAAACGCGGCAGCCGCCGAGCTAGTGGTCGAGCACTTCCGGCAAGAGGGCAAGACCCGTCTTGCCTTCATTGGTGGCGACACATCGCGCGATACGCGCGGACTCGATCGCTGCCGCGGATTTGTCGAGGCACTGGAGTCGCGAGGACTGGATTCCTGCCGCCTTGTGGCGTCCGGGTCACCGCCGATCACAATGCGCGAAGGCGCGGCGGCGGCCAGAACCCTGCTCTCGCGATGGCCCGACACGGAAGCCGTGATGTGCGTCTCCGATCTCTCGGCGTTTGGCGCGATGACGGAGTGCTTGCGGAACGGCATCAGGGTACCGGATAACATCAGTATCGCCGGTTTCGGCGCTTACGACATCGCCGAGCAATCCTTTCCGTCGATCACGACCGTAGACGCGTTTGCCGAGGACATTGGGATCCGGACCGCCGAGACGGTGCTCACCGCCCTCAAGGCGCCGGCCGGGTCGTCCGAACCCCTGACCACGAAAATCGCACCGAAGCTGATCGTTCGCGAAACAGGTTGATCGGAGACATACCGGATCTCACCTAGTGAAGCTCGTCGACTGCCATCAAGCAGACTTGGATTTCATCGTGTCGATCCAACCATCGTACAATGGGTGGTCTCGGCTCACCGGTAGCCGGACAGCCTCACCCGACAGGATCGAGGCATAGGCGGCGGTGAGCAATTCGATCGCTGCACGTGAATCTTCAATGGTCACCGGCGGCGGCGCCCGCTCCGTCAGCGTTCGGTGGATATGAGTGAATTGCCCGACGAAGCGTTCGGGCATCGACTGGAAGTCGGCAAGCGCTTCGTCGATACGACGCTGTCCGTCCGCGCTCGAGTGACTAAACGTCCATGGCTCCTGTCCGGGATTGTAAGGGTCGAGGCTGCTTTCGGCGGTCACACCCTCGAAGCAGAGCTTGAGCCGAGAGGCCTGAGGATGGGCGCCCAGGGTGACCGAGGAGGTCGCAAGACCGCCGTTGCGGAAAGTCAGCGCGAGGACAGCGGTATCTTCGGTCTCGTTGCCATTCACCTGATTGTTGGCCTGAGCGTAGACTGTTTCGATCGGCCCAAGCATCTGTATCAGCAGGTCGTGGATATGGATGGCGTGGGTGGCCAGGCAGCCGCCCAGTTCGGTGTCCCAGTGGCCGCGCCAGGGCCCGGCCTCGTAGTACACGCGGGTGCGCCGCCAGTGAGTCTCGGCAGTGGCGGTAAAGGCGCGGCCCACCAGGTCTTTCGCCATCAGGTGCCGCAGCCGGGCGATTCCGTTGGCGAAGCGATACTGGAAGATCGGAAGAACAATACCGCTCGAGTCGGCCTCCGCGGCCAGGATTGCGTCGACTGCAGCAAGCGATGCGGCCAGAGGTTTCTCGACGATGACATTGCGGCCCGCGGCCAACACAGCAAGCGTCTGTTCGGCATGAAGGCTCGAGGGCGTGCACAGGTCGATCAGGTCAAGATCGAGATCAAGCAGGGAATCGAGCGATGCGGTCGTTCGACCGATATCGTTTCGGGTGGCAACCTCTGCAGCTTTTTCGGCATCGATATCGCAGAATGCGGCAAGATCGTAGAGTTCGGGTAGCGCCTTGTAGGCGTCGATGTGGACCTGCCCGACGCCGCCACCGACAACGCCGACCTTGAGCCGTGCCACCATATCAGCGTTTCAGCGCACCGGGGCAGACGCCCCATATGATCGGCCGCCGGTAGGCAAGAAACGCGACAATGAAAGGAACCAGCGGCGGCGTCGACATAACTAACAGCTCTCCATGCAGCGGGCGCTCGCCCCTGGCCCCGACTCCGACAATACAAGATGTCGACCGCACCTGCCGGGCTTCGCTCCCAGGCAGCAACTCTGGACCCCGGCGTTTCCCTGCGTCAAGGCCGGCCGCAGCTGCCGGTCCCTAACGAAGGCTTCGTGAAATGAGGCCATCGTGCGCAGCAGCGTCTCATCCAGCCCGATCTTCGGCCGCCAGTCCAGAAGGTGTTCGGCCCGGCCGATGTCGGGCACCCGGCGGTCGCAATCGGGCCGACCTTAGCCCTAAGCGCCGGATCGGAAGAACGAAGACATGGCAAGAGTGTCCAGTCCCCTGCCCTCGCTGGCAATCTTCGTTCCGGCCTACAATGCGGCAGCTACGCTTCCCGATCTTCTGGCGCGCGTTCCCGCGGATCTCTGGCCAACGATCTCGGCGATCTTTGTGATCGACGACGGCAGTCAAGACGATACCGGTGCGGTTGCGAGGGCGTTGGCCACTCGCCGGCCGAAAGTCCGGTTGGTGACCCAGCCGCGCAACCTCGGCTATGGCAGAACCGTGCGCAACGGGCTTCGACTTTGCGTTGCCGAAACCGACGCCGACGCCATCGCCTGCCTGCATGCCGACGGACAATACCCGCCGGAGGCGTTGCCGCGCTTTATCTCCTACATGGCCGAGCACGGGGTCGATGTGCTGCAGGGATCGCGCCACAAGGATGGAACGGCACTCGCTGGCGGCATGCCACGGTACAAATGGCTTGCCGGCAAGACCCTGACAGCGTTGGAGAACTGGAGCTTCAGCCTGGCAATGACCGACTATCATTCGGGCTTCATCGTCTACAGCCGCCACGCCGCCGAGACGATTCCCTTCGACGGGTTATCGGACTATTTCGACTTCGATCTCGAGGTCATCGCCACGGCGCGGGCACTCGGACTGTCGCTGGATGAACTCGGCATTCCGACCCATTATGGTGAGGTGCACTCTCACCTCAGCGTCGCCCGTTACGGTCTGCGGTGTCTGCGTGTCATCATCGGATACCGCCTCGGCCGCTACGGCGCCCGTCTCACGGCCAATACCGACTAGCGCGCGCAGCCCTCCGCCCGGCAATGCCACACGATTTTCATGCATCCCGGCACCTGCGACCAGGGGCGCTTCCAGAATCGGGGCGTGATCCTTTATTTCGGTGCTTGCCCCATCGACACGTTCCCACGGATCGACTAGGAAGCCTCTGGTTCGGTCGTTGTTTTTGGCGTGTTCGGCTCGACCTTCGCGCCGGAGATGTGCGATCCACCGGGAAGTCTCCCGGAGTCGAGATAACACTGAAGAAAGCGGTAAAGGCTGTTGGCGGCTTCCAAACGTAAATTGCCAAAGGCGCCCACCATCTCTTCGATGCCAAAGATGCTGGCCCAGGGTGATGTTCGGGGCCCCGATTTCATCTGCGTCGGCGCCCAGAAGGGTGGGACGCGCTGGCTCTTCGACCAGCTCGATCATCACCCGCAGTTCTGGATGCCACCGATCAAGGAGCTGCACTACTTCGACCTCTCTCAGCGCTATGCCAAAGCCGCAGTCCCTCTCTACCGACGCGCGCGCAAGGACCTGCGAGCCGCCAATCGCCGGCGCGAGCGCAAGAATGTACGCCCGCTGAAGCGCGAAGACATCGCCTGGCTCAAATCCCGGTTCTGGCTCAGCCAGAACCCGCTCGATTTTGACCGCTATGCGCGTTTGTTCAATCTACGCGGCAAGCGGCTGTCGGGCGACATCTGCCCACCCTACGCAATCATCCCCAACGAACGCGCCGCGGCAATCCGAGAACGGTTCCCGGACACCAAAATCATCTATCTGGCTCGTGATCCGGTTGAGCGCCTGTGGTCCCAGTACTGCATGGTAGTACGCCGCAACGACCGGCGGGACCCGACGGAACTCGCCAACGTGCAGGCATTTGTCGAAAACGGCCACGGAGTTGCGCATTCCAGGGTCAGCAGGGTCGTTCAGCGATGGCGCCTGCAGCCGAACGATGACCGCTTCGCTTTCCATTTCTTCGACGACCTCAGAAAGGATGCGACCGCGCTCCGGAAAGAGATCCTGCAGTTTCTTGGCGCCAAAGAGCACTCGTCACGCCGAGGTGTGCCGGCCGATTTCAACCGCAAGAAGAAGCTGGCCAAGGTCGTCATGCCGGATGCGGTGCGCGACTATCTGGTGGCGCTCTTTGCCGACGAGATTCGCATCTCAGCGGATACCTTCGGCGGCGCGGCTGTCGACTGGCAGAAAAAGTACGATCTCTAAGACCGGCGGCGCCAGCTCTCGGGGACCTGGTCGCCAAAGGCCTCGAAGACAAAGTCGTAGATGGTGGCGAAGCCGCTCGCCACCCGGTCCCACTCGGCCTTGTCGGGACGCTCAAGCTCCGCACCCTTGTTGGGGTTGGCGTTCAGGTCAAACGCCAGCCGCTCGAGGCCGACGAACTGCGCCAGGCGATCCACTTCATCATCGCTGAAAAGGGTCTCGTAAAAGCCGATTAAAACGTCCTCGCGCGGAAACGCCGCGAGCAGGTTGCGGACTGCCGAATCGTAATCGGTGCGCGCGATGATCTTTTGGCGCCCTGCGCTCTTGTGGAACAGTTCGTGGGCGCTGAGTGCGCGGCCCCGACGCGCCGCCTTTCTTGCCTGCATCCTGCATTGCGACCAGATCCGCTCGACCGGGTCGCGCATCAGAAACACGGCCTTGGTGTGAAACGGCAGGAAGTCCCGGATATAGCGGAACTCGTCCGCCGACAAAATCGAGTAAGACGGGCTGATTTCGCCGAGAACCCGGTGATGCGGCTTCAACCGCGACCGAAAGAACGCGAGATAGTACTGCTCGTCGCAATCCATCGCCAACCGCTCCAACC
>JAAEOR010000622.1 GCA_024222895.1 Hyphomicrobiales bacterium
GACCGTGATCATCGGCAACATCACCTTGACGTCGCCGAGGGCCGCGGCCCGCGCCATGGCGCGCAGTTGGGCTTGAAAGACCTCCGGACGTGCCAGGGAGAGCCGGATGCCGCGGGTGCCGAGGAAGGGATTCGATTCACCATTGATGGTCAGCCCGGGCACCGGCTTGTCGCCGCCGGCGTCGAGGGTCCGGAGCACAACCGGCCGGTCCCCGGCCCATGCGACGATCCGCCGATAGGCTTGGAACTGGGTCTCTTCGTCGGGGAGGCCGCCGGGACGCTGAAACAGAAACTCGGTGCGGACCAGGCCGATGCCGTCACAGATTGCCGGATCGATGGCGGCGAGTTCTTCCGGCTCGGCCACATTGATCATCACCCGGATGGCGACACCGTTCCGGGTTTGCGCGGGTGCGGTCGCAGCCGCCGTTTCGCGGGCTGTTCGTTCGGTCGCCTCCGACAGCGCGGATTCGTAGGCGGACCAGTCGGCGGCGGCAGGGTTGATGACCACCCGGCCGCGATCGCCATCGACGATCGCAGCCGCGCCATCGTCCGCGTCAAGCGGACCGGTTCCGACCACCATCGGCACGCCCCGCGACCGGGCGAGCATCGCAACATGGCTCGACGGGCTGCCGCCGGCAAGGGCCAGCCCGCCGCCGGCGCTCCAGTCGACCTGAAGAAAGTGGCTGGGGGTGACGTCCTCGCCGACCAGGATGGCGCCGGCCGGGGCGGCATCACCATCGGTGCCGGACAGGCAACGCAGGACCCGGTCGCGGATGTCGACCAGATCAGCGGCGCGGGCTCGAAAATAGTCGTCTTCGGTCGCTTCGTACTCGGCGATCTGGGCAGCGATCCCCTCCGACCACGCCGTGGCCGCATCGACACCGTCGCCGATGCGCTCAAACGCAGCGGCGGACAACACGTCATCCTCGAGCATGGCAGTCTGGAACTCGAGTATGTCGGCGGCATCGCCGTCGACCGTCTCGGCCAGCCGCCCGATGGCTTCAGCCGCAGCGGCGATCGCGCTCTTCAGTTCAGCCCGTTCGATGGCTGAGTTGCCGCTTGCCAAGCGGGTCGATGACGGCTCCGCGTCGATGCGCGCCACCGGCCCGGATGCGATCCCCGGCGCTGCCGCTCGGCCGGTTCGTTCAGTCGCCGACGGCATTGGTCGCGGCTTCGTCGAAATCGCCCTCGACCAGGCGAATGAGGGCAGCGACCGCGTCGTCGGCATCCTCGCCGCTGGCGCGAAAGTGAAGCGTGGCGCCCTGGGGCACCTTGGCGCCCATCACCTTGACGATGCTCTTGGCGTCGATCCACGGGCCGTCGGCGCTCGCGGAGATCGCGATGGTCGACTGAAAGGCCTTGGCAAGCTTGGTGAGCTTCACCGACGGCCGCGCATGCAAGCCGACCGCGTGGGTGAGCAGGACGGTTGCTTCAGTTTGTGACATGTCGCGGTCCTTGGTGAGAGCCCTCAATGCCGCCACCGTCAGGTTTGTGATAGTTCCTCGGCGGTTTGCTTGACCGCATCGAGGGACGAACCGCCCGAGGCTTCGGTCGCGGCCATCACCGCGCCTTCGACGACCGGGGCGTTGCAGATCACGATCCGGTCGCGACGGTCCGCGTCCAGCATCTCGATGGCCATCTCGCTGTTGGTTTCCGCCCCGCCGAGATCAACCAGGATGGCGACACCGGCGTCCGTCCAGGCGGCATCGATGGCGCCGAGAATGGCTTCGACACTGGTGCCAAGGCCGCCGTCGGGGTCGCCGCCGCAGAACGCGAGCGGCACCTCGCCGCCGACCATCTGGCGCACCATGTCGGCCGTGCCGCGCGCCACATCGGCGGAGTGGGAGACGATGACGATGCCGACATTGCTCATCAGCCCTGTTCCAGCACGTCGGCGATCGCAGCCACCATCAGCGCACTGGACCGGGCGCCGGGATCCATATGGCCGATCGACCGCTCGCCGAGAAACGAAGCGCGCCCACGGGTTGCCAGCATCGGGATGGTCGCCTCGGCGGCATTGTCAGCCGCCGCCTTCGGATCAGAACCTTCCGCGAGCGCCTCATGGACCGGACCAAGGACATCAAGCATGGTCTTCTGGCCAAAGTCGGACTTGCCGCGCGCCTTGACCGCATCGATGGCGGCGCCGAAGGCCGCCACCAGGTTGGCGCGATCGGGTTCCACCGGCAGTGCCTTGCCCAGCGTCATGAACAGTGTCCCGTAGAGCGGGCCGGAGGCGCCGCCGACCTTCATCACCAGGGTCATGCCCATCGCCTTGAGTCCGTCCGGCAGGGGCTTCGCCGCCAGTCCGTCCACGTCGGCCAGCGCCGCCTCGAATCCGCGCTTCATGTTGAGGCCATGGTCGCCGTCGCCGATCGCCTGATCCAGTGCGGTCAGTTCGTCCGCATGGGCGAACATGGCCTGGGCGAGGGCCTCGATCAGCGCCCGCCGGGTCGGCTCGTCGATTGCCGCTGGGGCTCCCGTCGTCGCGGTGTCAGTGCGGGTTTCAGGTTGGGGCACTTGGCTTCCTCGTCGTCGAACTACCGGCGATTCGATTGCCGGACGCGTCAAAATACAGGGGATCGACGAGCGTCAGCGACACCCGGTCGCCTTTGGCAAGGCCGGATGCCGAGTCGATCAGGGTCACCAACTTGTGCGCCCCCACCGTGACATGC
>JAAEOR010000623.1 GCA_024222895.1 Hyphomicrobiales bacterium
ACGCCGATCCTCATTCTCTCCGGTCTCGCCGGCATCGAGGACAAGGTACGCGGCCTCGGCTTCGGTGCCGACGACTACATGACCAAGCCGTTCCACAAGGATGAGCTGGTCGCTCGGATTCACGCCATCATCCGGCGATCGAAAGGCCACGCCCAGTCCGTCATCACGACCGGCGAGCTGACGGTCAACCTCGATACCAAGACTGTCGAGGTCAATGGCCAGCGCGTGCATCTGACGGGCAAGGAATACCAGATGCTCGAGTTGCTTTCGCTGCGCAAGGGCACGACGCTGACCAAGGAAATGTTCCTCAACCATCTCTATGGCGGTATGGACGAGCCGGAGTTGAAGATCATCGATGTCTTCATCTGCAAGCTTCGCAAGAAGCTGTCGGCTGCGACCGGTGGCCAGAACTACATCGAGACCGTCTGGGGACGCGGCTACGTGTTGCGGGAGCTGGAAGAGGCGGAGATCCGCGAAAGTGCCTGATCTGCAACGAGAAAGCATTCGTCTGCCGTTCGGCCAGGTCCCTGGCCCCGTAGACTCTCAGATCAAACCGATATCCTCAAGCTTGGCGGTGATCGCCAACCGATCGTAGGGCTTGACCAGATATCCGTCGGCCCCGGCGCGCATGGCCCGCGCGATGGTGACAGTGTCGCCCTCCCGCGCACAAAACACCGCCTTCGGCCGTTCAGCCACACCGGCAGTGCGAAGCGATGCGACAAACGCGACGCCGTTCAGGATCGGGATTTCTTCGTCAACGAAAATGACACTCGGCATCGAGGCCGCACACATCTCGAGCGCGCGCGTGCCGTCTTCGGCCTCCTGGACCAAGAAGTCGAGGTCCTCGAGAATCCGCCTTGCGGCTTTCCTGACGACGGCGGACTCATCGACAATGAGGCAGCGTTTCGTCGAACCCGCCATGACTGTCGTCCGGACTGTTGACGCTCCACCCCACCGGCGGAGCTCTCAGTGCAGTGTTGGAGGATACCGGTAACGGGTTAACAATCCGCCTTCGTGCGTAGTCGCGAGCAACAATCGGATTGAATGGGCCACAGTCCTATGCACAGGGTGGAAATAGTGCCGTTACTCGGCCAGGCAGCCGGCGGTCGCACACGACCAAACCCCAGAAGCAGGACCAGATTGATGAGTTTCGAGATCAAGCAGGTTCCCGACGAGGCCGATGCGATCGCGCCGGATGGATCGGAGGTTCGCCTCCTTTGCCAGACAGCTAGCGGCAGCATGGCTCACCTCACCCTGGGGCCAGGCGAAATCTCGGTTCCTGTGGTCCACCGTACGGTCGACGAGATCTGGTATATCGCATCCGGCCTTGGCCGCATGTGGCTGAGCCACGACGGGCGGGAGGAGGTCGCAGACCTTCGGCCCGGTGTCTCGATCAGTTTGCCGGTCGGAACCAGGTTCCAGTTCCGTTGTGATGGTGACGAGCCACTCACCGCCGTCGGTGTCACGCTGCCACCCTGGCCGGGACCCGACGAAGCTGTCGTGGTTGGAGGCTGTTGGACACCGACATTGTCGGCCGCGGGCGGGTGAAAAAGCCAAAGGCCACAATTTCCCGGTTGGTGATCCCGGCGGTGATGGTCCGCGCGGGATCAGCACAGGTGTTGTTTGTCCCGAGAACTTTGTCGGCTGCCATGCAGGCGACAAGGAATTCGCCGATGATTTCCGGGACTTCTTCTATCCTGGCATTGGAAATACCACAGCGAGCACTCGATAGGTTTGGACCGGAATGACGTAAGCAACTGGCACCGGATCGGGGTGCCCGGGTGCGAGCTTGTCGACGATATGATCCGCTGCGCCAACGAGGAGGACTTTAAAGCGATGATGTCGGATCCTGTTGCGAAAATTGAAAAGCTGCAGCCCCTTTGGCCGGACAATATCGCGATCCAGTGTTTTGACCCGGCCTATTTCGCGACACTGCCTGATGACCTCAAGGCCCGCCTGCTGAAGTGCGTGAATTCCGGCATCGAGAATCCAGATAGCGAGATGGGGTGTTATGCCTGCCAGCCCTCGGATTATGACGACCTTAAACCGTTCTTCTCCAAGGTGCTCGCGCGCTATCACAAGGTCCCCGAAAATGCGCGCCATGTGAACGACTGGAACCTCGAGGGCGTCGTCGGCCTGCCCGAGGATCGCATGCTCGACCTATCCACACTTGGGTTGCCTGCGTTGTCGATACGCATCCGATGCGGACGCAACCTGAAAGACTTCCCACTGCCGGGAAGCATGAGCAGGCGGGACCGTATTCGCCTGGAGGAAAAAATGATGGCGGCATTCGAGAAACTGATCGGGATGCCGGAATATGGTGGGCGATACTATTCGCTCACTCGCGGCAATCCCTGCTTTATCGATGAGGCGGCGTACCGGGATCTGGTGGATGCCCATATCATGTTCAAGAACATGGACGCGGACCGGTATCTGACCGCGGCAGGTATCGCGGCCGACTGGCCGCAGGGCCGCGGCTGCTACGTTTCCGCCGACAAAGAGGCGATCATCTGGGTCGGCGAGGAAGACCATTTGCGGATCATGTGCATGCAACGGGGCACGGTGCTCAATGAAGTTCTCAACCGCCTCAAATCCATGCTGGATGTGGTTGAGGGCATCGAAGGTCTGAATTTTGCGTATTCGTCAGCCTATGGCGTCGTCACGTCGTGCCCGACAAACCTTGGCACGGGCATGCGCGCATCGCTGCATCTGGCGCTGCCGAACCTGACGGCGGATGGGACCGATGCCAAGGCAAAGGCGATCGCCAGGCCGCTCGGCCTCTCCGTGCGGGGTGTCGGCGGCGAGCACACGCCGATCGGGCCGAACGGCACGGTCGACATCTCGCCCAGCGCAAGGTTTTGCATCACCGAGGCGGAAATCGTCGCGAGCCTCTACAGGGGCATCGCGCTTTTGATGGCCGAGGAAAGCAAGGCTAGCCCGTAGCCGGAAATACGCCAAGTCGGGGTCGTCAAAGAGCCCGACGGCACGGATCTCATACCAAGGGTATCAGGCAGGCTGTCACGGGCCGCCTGCGGGTGCGCCGCAAGCAACTCGTCGAGCGGGTCGCTGTTGGGGACAGGAATGGGAAAGCGAAGGCGGTCAGCTGGACGGTCGGGCGTCAATTACCACATCGTCGCCGTCCAGACGACTGGCAATCGTCATCCCGCAGGCACGCGCCAGCGCCCCGGTATAGTATCCCTGGACCTTCTGGGCATCGATTTCGATGCCTTCGAGATCACCGGGTACCAAGCGCTCGAACGCCGCCGGGACCCGTGCGCTCGGGCCGCTGGCACGCAGCTTGAAGTGCGGTGCAGCGGCTTCACCTTCGACGACGACGTCGATGCGGCCGCCACGCGGCACGGCGGCTGTCGCCAACAGGAGGAGGTTCAGGACGAGCTTGACCAGGTTCTTGCCCATCAGCACGCGCGGGGCGGACCAGGTGAGCTCCGGCTTTTCACCTTCCATGTAGCTGGTCGCCACTTTTTCCGCGTCGGCAAGATCAACCTCGGAACCGGCCGCACCGGCGGCGCCAAAGGCAAGGCGGGCGAACTGCAGCTTCGATGAGCCCTGTCGCGCACTCTTGCGAATCAGGTCCAGGGCAAACGTTTTCATCTCCTCGGTGTTGTCTTCGTCAAGGACTTCGAGGCCATTGGCAATCGCGCCGACCGGCGAGATGATGTCGTGGCAAACGCGGCTGCACAGCAATGCGGCCAGGTCGAGCGCCTCAAGTTCCTTGATGTCGCCCATCCCTCATCCTCGTTAACGGCCGCGAAAGCGAATCACGTCCAGAATCCGCCGCACGTTCGATACAACGGCCCCACCGGTGTGCCAACCACAGTCGATACAACGAACCGGACCGCCGCGGCGCCGCCCATTTTTCGGACTAGCAAGGCTTTCGCCGCCGCCCGATTCGGGGCTAACACGGCGACGACCGCCGCCTGCAGAGGGACCAATCGGATGATCAACACTGTCTTGCGCGCTGCAGCCACCGTTCTGGTTGCCATATCGTGGCTGGCCGCGCCAGCGATCGCACAGGATGCTACGACGACGGGATCAGTGGCCCCGTCCGCACCCGACGCGCGGGTTTACCCGGCCCAGCCGGGTGCCGATGTAGCTCCGCTGCCCGCAGACCCTGCCCTCACCGGTGATCCGTCGCTGGCAACCGATCAGCCCGGCGCTTTCAGCCAAGGGGAACTGGTCGCTGCCGGTAGTCAATTCTTCGGTGACGTATCCCAGGGCCTCGCCAGCATCGTCGAGCACGCGATCGGCCGCTATGGCCTGCCGAATGGGTATATCGTCGGGCAGGAGGGCAGCGGTGCACTGATCGGAGGTGCGCGTTACGGTGAAGGCGTCCTTTATACCAAGAACGCCGGGCAGCATCGGGTCTACTGGCAGGGGCCGTCGATCGGCCTCGACGTCGGCGCCAACGGTGATCGCGTCATGATGCTGATCTACGACCTGCCGTCCCTCGATGCGCTCTTTCGCCGCTATATCGGCATAAATGGGTCCGCCTACGTCGTTGCAGGCCTTGGGATGACGGTGCTTTCCCGCAATGGAATCTATGTCGTCCCGATCGTGTCGGGCGTTGGCGCCAGGCTCGGCGTGAATTTTGGCTATCTGAAATTCACCCGCCAACGCACCTGGAATCCATTCTGACCACGAACTCTGAAAGCTGCTCCGGATTGTTGCTCCTCGGCCCGGACACCTAGGCATTCCGCGCCGGAAATGCGTTAAATCCGCGAAAAAAGCCGCAAACACTCAATCTTGCCGCGAAAAGCCGATGTGATGGGTGTCACTGGCCGTGGCCGGAACGCTCAGCTTAATGTAAGACAAGCCGATCACGCGCGACCGTTGACCGAGGCGAATCGGCGCGTGGTCCTGTTGTCGGTGGAGTCGCGGACCGTTGATCGAAGCGATCATGTTCTTTGCGCTGGGCCTGCTGACCGCCGGGCTTTTGGCTCTCGCCATCGCCCCGGCGATGTGGCGGCGCGCCGACCGGCTTGCCCGCACCCGGATCGAAAGCGCCCTTCCCTTGTCGATGGCGGAAATACAGGCAGACAAGGACCAACTGCGGGCTAACTTTGCCATGTCGGCCAGGCGCCTTGAATTGCAGGCTGAACAGCTCGAATCCGGCGCAAACGTGCAGAAGCTCGAGATCAGCCGCAGCCGCACCGAGATTGCACGGCTCGAGGCCGATCGGGCGGCCAAGATCGCGACGATTGAAACGCTCGAAGAGCGAATCAGCGGCCTCAACAAGGATGTTGAGGGCACTGAGCGGCAAATCGTCGAAGCCAGAACGGAACTCGCGGCACGTGACGTCTCCCTTTCGGAAAGGGCGGCCCGGATAAAGGGCCTGGAAGCGGAGTTTGCCGCCGCCGAGGTACTGAGCGAAGAGCAGAAACTCGAGCTGGTTGCGCGCGAGACGACCATCGGCAACCTCGACGACTCGCTTGCCGACGCCAGGACTGCCGAAGCTGAGATGGGTCTCGCTCGCGACGCACTTGCCGCCGAGCTCGAGGCGGAACGCGCAGCCCGTGCCGCTGAGCTCGAGGCGGAACGCGCAGCCCGTGCCACTGAGCTCGAGGCGGAACGAGCAGCCCGTGCCACTGAACTCGAGGCGGAACGCGCGGTCCTTGCCGACGAACGGCGTCGAGCGGGAGAGCTTGCCGCACGGATTACAGCATTTGAAGCCGAGCGGGCCGATCGGTTGGCGACACTCGAGCGCCGGGCGGAAGAGATCAAGATGCTTCGCGCCGAACTCGCTGCGGCTCGGGTGCAGCGGGAGAATCTCGCCGCCGATCTCGGCCACCGCGAGGCAGAGAAGCCCGTCGTTGACCCGGCAGCCGACGCTCCTTCCGCGGCAAATGGTGCAGCGATCGTAAATACTTCGGCGGCCGTTCCAGGCGGCGACAACATCAACAAGGCGATCGCCGCGATCGAAGCGGAAAAAGAAAGCCTGACCGAACGTCTCGCCACCACGGAGGCGGACCGCGATACGCTGCGGGCGGAAAACGCCGAGCTCAGGCGCATTGCCGGTCCCGATTGGGACGTCGAGCGGGCGGCCGATCAGCGCATTCGCGACCAGCTGTCGCAAGTGGCATCAACCGTCATTCGCATGGCCGCCGGCGGCGAGTCCGCGGCCAAAGGGACCACCGGCCAGAACGGTGGGGACGCGAAACCATCACCCGAGCCACCCGACACAAAGGCAGCGGACGGCCCGACACCGCCAAAGGATGGCCAGCAGCCGACAATCGGACAAACTTTGGCGCGGCGCATTCGCGCGTTGCAGCATTCCGCCGCCCGCCAATAGCCCTTCTTCACAGGGTCAGAATATCCGCGGCTTGGGTCGCGTCCGGCAAAGCAGACTCTGAGCAATGAGGGGGCAACGAGCATGAACATACGAACGGTCACGATGGCGTTGGCGATTGCGGCTGCCGGAGCGTCGCCGGCGATTGCCCAGGACGGAGCCGTTTTCGACCCACTGGCGTCGTGTACCGAGATGCTGGCGGACGACAGCGGCATTCCGCCGGTCGCCATCGGCTTCTGGGTTTTCGGCTACTTCGATGCCAAGTCGGACGAGGCCCATTTCGTGACCGTCGACCGGCTTGAGACGC
>JAAEOR010000624.1 GCA_024222895.1 Hyphomicrobiales bacterium
GGCAACGGAGACATCACCGCGAAGCACAAAGCCACGGGGATCAGTCGTCGCAACCGCGACGGCGCTGTCAGCGTCGTCCAGGGCACGGGTGTTGTCCTCCCGAGCGAAGTGGCTATAACCGCGGCCGGCAAACGCCTCCGCATAGGTCGGCTCCAGTCGGATCGCCTCATCGAACGCCGCGATCGCCGCCTCGTGCTTTTCCTGGCGGCTCAGGGCGAGCCCGCGATTGTAGTGGGCAATCGACAGGTCGCGCGGTTCGGGAGCCAGTGCGATGATCCGGTCATAATCGGCAAGCGCACCGTCATAGTCGCGCGCCTCCAGATAGGCGTTGCCACGGCGGAAATGGATATCGACGTCCGAAAGATCCTGCACCCGAAGGCCGTCGGCGCCATCGGCGATCAGTGCGCTGGTCGCCGTGTTCAGCGCCAGCGCACGGTCGAAGTCGGCAACGGCCGCATCGGTATCCCCGGAGTCGCCATACAACGCCCCGCGACGGAGATAGATAACCGAGAGGTTTGGCGCCATGGCGATGGCGCGCTCGAAATCGGCCAGCGCCTGATCGGTCTCGCCGTCAATCCGGAAGCGGTCGCCTCTGGACGCCAGGGCGTAGGCAAGCGTCAGACCCGCGAACAGCGCCGACAGGGTTTCAGCGTCGGCGACACCGGTCGCCTTCCGATCGCGCTCCGCCTGGAAGGTGCCAATCGCCTGGCGGGTCCGGGGCCCGGTGAGGCCGTCCGTTGAGCCGGCGTCGACCGCCAGCGCCAGGAGCGCCCGCTGCACGGTCCTGACCCGCTGCCGCGACAATGCCGACGAAGCATCGGTGTCGGACGCCCACGCAGGGACGGCGCCAGGCACATCGCCTTCGGCCTCGATGATGCGGGTGCAGGCAGCTACCGTATCGGCGGTGTCGGCGGCAAAGCAGTCGCTGAGTGTGTCGGCCGAGGCCGGAACGGCAACAAACAACACCGTTATGGCCGTAGCGATCGGGAGGCGCGAGTCGAGCATCAGTTTAAAGTCCCCGGGAAAGCGTGCCGGATCGGACCTGGGCTCGATCCGTTGAAACCGCGCGAATCAGCGGGCACCGGCTTCGATTGGCGGCGCTTGCCGGGCGGAGATGCAGGCGCGGTTTTCCTGAACGCTTCGGCTTTCACGATGGTCCCCCGGCAATCGTCACGCACCGACCACGCTATCCGCTCCTTGTGATCGAACAATGGCGGTGGCGCGTTATCCGGTGAGGCCGGGATGACATGCTGGTGACCGAGTGCAATGAGCGGGTTCAATCATGTACCTTCGGTGCGATGCCGGCCTGGATGGGACCCGGTACCAACCCAGTCACCCCGACGGCGTCAGAAGTGGCACAGCAAAGGACGGCGATCACCGCGACCTTGTGTTGAACGCCCTAACCCCGATCAGCCAAGCTGATCCATCGTCTCTCGGCGTTCGACTGAAGCGCTGCATCGACGACCTCCTGGACGCGCACTCCGACGTCGAAGCCGGGCACGGCGACGGTATCGGCAAGGATGGCGTCGACGAACGCCCGCGGCCCGGCGGACTGCTTCGCATACGGACCAAGAAGGTCGTTTCGATCGACTCCGCCCTCCAGAAACTCGGCTGGAACTTCAAGGTCGCTTAAGGGGTCGCCCCCTGCCCTGGCCACACGGATCGTCGCGCCAGCGTTGGCGCCGAAAAAGACCTCCCGCATTTCGATGGTCGCGGCTTCGCCATGAAGTGTGACTGCGACCCGGACGTCTTCGTCGCCGCGACGACTGATCGCCGAAACCAGGATCTGGGCGCGGGCGCCACTGGCGAGGTCGAGCGTTAGCAGACCGACGTCATTCGCCGGCTCCGGCGGCGGTGTGGCTGTCGCCGAGCGATCGACGAAGGTCGGCAAATCGGCAATCACCCCGGTGATCTCGCCGAGATACCAGCGTGCGAAGTCGATCATGTGGGACCCGAGATCGCCGGTGACGCCGTTGGCGCGGGCGCCGTCGAAGCGCCAGCTGTATGCCGTCTCGTGGCCGTAGTCGCCGAGGAACTGGAACTCGGCGAGATTGCAGCGGCCGATGAAGCCGCCCTCCACCAGCTGTTTCAAGTAGCGCCAGTGGGGCTGCCATCGCCAGGTGAAGAGCACCATGTGCTTGACGCCCGCAGCCTCGGCCGCCTCATACATTTCGCGCGCCTGGGCAGCGTTGCCGGCCAGCGGCTTTTCGCACAGCACATGCAGCCCGGCGGCGATCGCCGCCATGGTCATATCATAGTGCTGGTCATCCGGTGTCGCGATAATGATCGCGTCGAGCCCGCCCGCATTGATCAGCGCGCGAAAATCGGTGAAAACCGCCGCGTCGCCGAACTTCTGGGCGACCTCTTTTGCTCGTTCGGCATTTCGGCCGCACACGCCGACCACGTCGGCCGAAGGATGGCTGGTCAGGCTCGGGAGATACATGAAATCGACCCACCAGCTTGTGCTGATCAGGCCAATGCGGACGCGTTTTTCCATGTTCCCCCCCTTTTTCGCAAATGGGCACCGCCAAGATTGTCTGCTTGAATAACACACCGCGCCAACCCACCCGCGAAGGCTGAAGCCTAGCCTTTCTCATATTGGATTCCTGTTTCCACGGAAGTGACCGGACAGACCGGACTTTGGGTCATGGTGCGGATGCACCACACGACCACGGCGGATGCCGGAATCGTCGAGGCCCCCGCGGACAGGCGACGGTGCGGCGTGCCACCAGCCCGGAGAACCGTCTCAGCCGCAGGGCCACCGGAAGCACCACCGTTAACGGGAAACGCGGCGAGGATCAGAATCCGGCTAGATGATCCCCGGGACGGAGGCCCCAGGCGTAGGCCGTGAGCGAGGGATTGACATGACTCGATCGTGCGAGAACGCTGGCGTCACCCCAATAGAGACGCTCCATGCCGCAAACTTGGCCGTGTGCATCGACCACCGAGGTTTTGGGGTCATCGCCGGTCACCATTGTACCCAGTGCCTGAGCCGTGCCCGCCATTTCGACATACTTGTCGACTCCGGCGAGACCGGCATGGAGAGGCGCCCGATCCGGGCCTTGATCAGCGCCACATGTTCCTTCTTCTTCCTTCTTCGCCGTTTCGATGCGATCGAGACTATGGTCCATGATCGGCTTGCCGCCGGGCCCGCTTGTGACTACCGCAAGGCAGAACCGGAACGCTCGCTTTCAGATGGTTTCGGCAAGTGCGAGGCGAGAGAGCCGCGGCGGTCCGCGACCCCCACGGGCACATGATCGTGCTCGTGGGCGAGTGACGGGCTGACCGCAGCCACGCAACTGCCAACCGATCGCCTTGACAAGGAGCACAGCGTCGCGGAGCTCATTGTGCAGAAGAGCCATTTCAAGGAAGATCTGCTCTCCTTGGTCGAGGAGATCAATCGCTACCGGAACTCCAGTCCAGAAGCCGATCCGGACGTCACTTAGGTTAAGAGCGCGTCATGCCGAGTCTGTTGGGAGATTTCAGCAACACCTGGCCGTACTACGCGGCCGCGGCTATCGGCTATCTATTGGGATCGATCCCGTTCGGCCTGATCGTCACCAGGCTTGCTGGTTTCGGCGACATCCGCGGCATCGGCTCCGGCAACATCGGCGCCACCAACGTGCTGCGCACGGGCCGCAGGGATCTCACCGCACTGACCCTGTTGCTCGACGGCGGTAAAGGCTTCGCCGCGGCTTGGTTCGGCAGCCGCTTCTACGGCCCCGACATCGGTGTGCTGGCCGGCGGCGGCGCGTTTCTCGGCCATCTGTTTCCGGTCTGGCTGAAATTCAAAGGGGGCAAAGGCTTCGCCACCTACCTCGGCGTCCTGCTGGCCTTGGCCTGGCCGCTCTGTATCGCCGCCTGCCTCACCTGGCTGTTTACCGCGGCGCTTACCCGCTATTCGTCGTTCTCGACGCTGAACGCGGCGATCCACGCACCTGTTCTGGCCTTGTTTTTCGCCGATCAGCAGATCGCTACGCTGACCGGCTTCATGACGGTTCTGATTTTCGTCCGCCACTCCGCCAACATCCGGCGACTGCTCAAAGGCGAGGAACCGGCGATCGGCAAGAGCTGATCCGAGTTGTTCGTGGCGTTCGACGGTCAGTGCAACGGCCAGCCCGGACGTCCAACGAAACCAGTCCGGCCGATTCAAACCTGGATGCCAAATTCGCTCCACCAGTGGTCCAACTCGACGCGATTCGCTCTTCAGCGCCAGAAAGACGCCTGCACTCCTGTTGCGGTAGACCACATCGCATTCTGCGCAACCCGGAAAAACCGCATTGCTCAACCTACACGGTCTGAAGATAGCGGTGGATCATGCCGACCACACCGGAGCCTTCGCCGACGGCGGCCGCGACGCGTTTGCTCGACCCGGCACGGACATCGCCGGCCGCGAAGACGCCGGGCACGCTAGCTTCGAGGAGAAACGGATCGCGGTCGAGCGGCCAGGACTTCGGAAGTTTGCCATTTACCATCAGGTCCGGGCCGGTCAAAACGAAGCCTTTTTCGTCGCGCTTGACCAGATTGGCGACAATCTCGGTAAATGGCGCGGCGCCGATAAAGACGAAGAGCGCCGACACCTCAACGGTTTCCTCTTCGCCACTGTCCCGATCGCGCAGAACGATAGCCTCCAGGTGGTCGGTACCGTTTACCCGGGCGATCTCGGCGCGATTGCGCAGCACGATATTCGGCGCCGCCGCTATCCGGTCGATCAGGTATTGCGACATCGATTTTTCGAGATCATCTGCGCGGATGATGATGGTCACGCTCTTGACATAGCGGGCATAGAACAAGGCGGCCTGCCCGGCCGAGTTGCCGCCACCGACGATCGCGATATCGCAGTCGCGATAGAGGCCGACCTCGGTCGCCGCAGCGCCGTAATAGATGCCAATTCCAGCAAGTTCAGCCGCGCCTGGCACGTCGAGCACGCGAACCGATACCCCGGTTGCCAGCACCAGCGCATGGCAGGATATCTCGCTGCCGTCGCCCAGCGTCACCACCCGGAACGGATCTTCGCGGCGGACCTCCCGCACGTCCTGCGCGTCGAGCAGTTCAGCGCCGAGGCGTTTGGCCTGCGCCGCAGCGCGACGGGCAAGGTCGGCGCCGCTGACGCCGGAGGGAAAGCCGAGGTAATTCTCGATTCGCGAGCTGGTGCCCGCCTGGCCACCGGGACCGGACTGCTCGACCAGCAGCGTGCGCAACCCCTCCGAAGCGCCGTAGACGGATGCCGCCAGTCCGGCCGGCCCCGCGCCGACGATGACCACATCGTAGAATGGAAGCTGCGCCTTGGTCTGGAGGCCGATCTTGTCGGCCAGCTCGAGATTGGTCGGCTGAACCAGGTGAGATCCGTCGGGGAAAAGGATGATCGGAAGCTGATCGGCGTTGCCGACAAGCGAGACGAGCATTTCGCGCGTCGAAGGGTCCTGCTCGACGTCAATCCATTGATAGGGAATCTGGTTGCGCGAGAGAAAATCCTTGACCGCATAACTTTGCGGCGACCATCGCGCGCCGGCGACGCGGATGCCGTCGAAGGGCAGACGCACCCGGGCTACCCAATCGGAGAGCAGATCGTCGAGCACCGGATAAAGGCGCTGATCCGGTGGGTCCCACGGCTTCATCAGATAGTGGTCGAGCTCGATTTCGTTGATGCTGACGATCGCTGCCTCGGTGTCGGCATAGGCTGTCAGCAGCACCTTGCTGGCGTCGGGATGCAGCTTACGGGCTTCCTTGAGAAAGTCGGTACCGCTCATCTCCGGCATGCGCTGATCGGCGAGGAACAACGCCACCGCCGAGCCACGCTGCTTGAGTTTCTGGGCCGCCGCGAGCGCATCGCGCCCGGAGCTTGCTTTCATGATGCGGTAGTCACGCCGATAGTGCTGCCGGAGATCGCGCTCCACCGCTGCCAGCACTTCGGGATCGTCATCCACCGCCAGGATGATCGGCTGAGCCATTGAGAATCTCCCCCCGGGCTGGTTATACCGGTCCCTCGGTCGGCTCGCCATCCTTTTCAGCATCGGGCGAAGGCTGCTGCAATGGCAACTTGACCACGAAACGTGTGCTACCCGGTTCCGAAGACACCACGATCTGGCCGGCATGTTTCTCGGCAATGATCGAGTGGCACGTTGACAGCCCCAGACCCTGCCCCTTGCCGGGCGGTTTGGTGGTGAAGAACGGGTCGAACACGCGCGACTGGATCTCAGGCGGGATGCCGGGACCATCGTCCTCGATTTCGACCACAGCGAAGGTCTCTTCGCGGCGCGTCCTTATCCTGATGTTGCCCTTCTCTTCCATCGCGGAGGCGGCATTGTCGATAAGATTCGTCCAGACCTGATTGAGCTCGCTGCCATAGGCGGGGATGGCGGGAAGGTCAGGCGCATAGTCGCGATGGACGGTTATGCCGTATTTCAGCTTGTTGCGCAGGATGATCAGTGTGTTCTCCAGCCCGTCGCGAAGATCGACCTCCTGGATCGGCGCCTGGCCGAGATAGGAGTAGCCTTTGAGGGCGCCGACGATTTCCGAGATACGGGTGGAACCCTGTGCGACGGTATAGGTCAACGCTGAAACATTGAAAGCACTGCTCAGCCAAATGAGCGCGTTTGACAGCTCTTCGCCGTTGAGGTGCTCAGCCAGCGGTGCCAGCGCGGCGGCATCGATTTCGGCGGAGACCAGGTCGCCGGCGATCTGCCAGGGGTCGGGAACACCTTGGGCGTCCAGCCAATCCTCCAGTTCGTCCTCGCGGTCGGACTGAAGCATGGCGTCCATTTCACCGGCCTTGCCGATGACGCCCCGGACCCGTTCCAGCAGAGCGTCCAGGATCGGGCGAGCGTTGCTCGACTGGGCAGCGGGATTGAAGCCCAGATGCGCCCGTTCCAGTTCGGCGAGTTTGTCGCGAAGCTGTTCGGCCGCACGCCGGGTCGCGGCCGCCGGATTATTGAGCTCGTGGGCAACGCCGGCAGCGAGCGTACCCAGCGTCGCCATCTTTTCACTTTGGCGGAGCGCCACCTCGGTCTGCTTCTGGTGACTGATATCGGCTCCGTAGACGAACATCAGTCCGGTCTCCGGGTCGCGAACATGGGTGAAGACATAGTCGCTGCCGCCAAGCCGCGCCTCGACGGGCACCGACTTGTTGGAGACGACGATCTCGGTCCAGAGTTCCTCGTTCATCACGGAGCAGATATTGGTCCAGTTTTGTCCGAGGAGTTCGACGCCGAAGGTCTCGCGAGCGGCGATATTGGCCAGCAGGATGATCCCCGCCGCATCGGTACGAATCACCGGCCCAGGGTTCATGTCGGGAAAGCGCGCCATCTCCGTGAGCTGCGCAGCCTTTTCCTCAAGCTCCCGCTGCGCCTGGCGGATCGAGGTGACGACTTGGCCGAAAGCCGAAACCATGTCGACGCCGGCGACGCGCACATAGAGGAACTCCACCTCCTCATCGCCAATGCGCGTCTCCACCAACAGCGGCTCTTCGGTTGCGGCAGCGGCCCGCCAGAGGTCCTCCGTCATTCCCGGGCAGATTGTCTGCCAGGATTGCCCAACCAGGAGGCCGGTGCCGAACAGCCGCTCCACCGCCGGATTGGCCATCACCACCCGGCCCGCCAGATCGAACCGCAGCACCGGAGCCGGGTTGACCAGGGGCAGATTCGACAATTCGGCAAGCTGTCGTTCGCGCTGGGCGCGGTCGGTCACATCGACAAAGGTAAGGATGACCGGTGCGCTGTCGCCGTCGCCGGCAATCAAAAGGACGTCGAGAGTCGATCCGTCGGCGCGGCTGACGCTGACCTCCAGTCCCTTGCCGCGGGCTGCAGTCAGCGCCGCCATATCCATGGCGAAGGCCTGAAGGGTCCAGGTAGCGCCCGAGGGGGGCGGCCCGAAAAGGTCGGAGAAGGCTGCGTTGGTTTCGACAACAGATCCACGCTCGTCGACCAGCGCGGCCGCGATCGGAAGATTGGCGAGCCCCTGCACCATATTGCCCCTTGAGTCGGCATTTGCCCCTTCAGTCGACGCCGACGATTTATCACGGGGCCGGTTGAGCCGCAAACTGCGTGCCATTGGTCCAAGCGGTCGTAGAGGACGAAACGACGCGGACGTGGCACGCGCTGGAATCCGAATTGCCCTATTGTTACCCGCCCAATTCCGGTGCTCTCGAAAACAAGCTGAGGATCGAGCAGACCACGCGACTCGGCGCCTCTGATAGGCGCTTTGTTCGGCCCGTGGGCTATTCGAAAAAGTCCTCATCGACGCGCTTTACATGCAGCGTCTCTTCGATCTTGCACCCCACATTGTTCCGGATCATGAGTTGCGCGAGTTCTTTCCCGTCGATCAGCACGATTCTCTTTCCCAGCCGCGCGACGGTCGCGCTGGCCGCGGCCGAGAATGACGACGTAGTGACAAATAGCCCTTTGCTGGCCTTATGCATGTCGAGACTGCCAAAGAAGTCGCGTATCGCGCCGGCACCGATCTTGTTCTCGACTCTGTACCGTTTTGCTTGAATGTAGACTCGGTCAAGGCCCAAGGGATCTTGGTCAATGACACCATCGACACCGTCATCACCCGATCGACCGATCGCCCTTCCGGCATCTTCGGATGATCCGCCGTAACCCATCGCCAATAATAGAGACACAATCACCCGCTCGAAAAACTCGGCCGGCGCAGCAACGAGTCGGTCGAGAAGCTCATCTCCAAGCGCCGCATTGATTGCCTTGTGGGCCGAACGCATCACTTCATCTGGAGTGCGGTCATCTCGGTCGACCTCTCTTGTTGGCTTGCCAGAGTCATCCTCCGCCGAGTCACCGTCCCGCTGCCGGCTCTTGAAGTCATTGAACTCATCGAACTGCGCTAGCAGCTCGTTATCGATCTGATCGGGGTGTGAGGACAAGACGGCTCGGCCCCGATCCGAGATTGTGAAGTGAGCACGTTTCGGAATGCCCACCAGCCCCGCCTGCTTCAAATAGGTCTTGGCCCAGTGAACCCGGTTGGCGAAAGTCGTTTGTTTGCCGCTTGGGAGCAGCTCTGCACGCTCCTCGTCCGTCAGCCCCAGTTCAATCGCGAGCTCATTGATCACTTCACCAATCTTGGGTTCGCCGTGGGCCGCCTTTTTCAGTACCGGCAGCATGAGTGATTGATAGTCGGGAATTGCCATGACGCCGCCCCCTGCTTGGCATCGCCGAACCCAGTTCGGATTTGGCTCTGTTCGTCTGGGAGGAGTTTTATCACGGAGCACTACGCGCCGGCGATTGCAGACGATGGGCTTTCTCTCTGCCTGTCCGTGCTGAGGGCTGTCGTTGAATCGCGAGAGGTTCCTGAGCCATACCCCTGGGAACTCACCGGGTCCGCTTGGCAATTCCTATGGAAGGAAGGACCAGCACTCGCCCTGCGTACCCAGTGCCGGCGACGGAACACGGTAAGGCTGTTCCGGTGCATCGACCGAGCATCGCATAAGGCAGCGGTACAATTGCCTTCCGTCCAGACTGCGTATTTGCCACGAGTATTCGCGAGGCGACCGAACCTTATTCCAAAAGGTCCGAAACTCATGCGTAGCATCTCCTAAAACAGGTCTTCCCAGATGAGCAGTCGCGGCAGCCTCAAAATCGCGCAACAGGACATAGCCGGAGCCCCTCAAGGGCAACACCGCATCGACCTGGGTCAATGGGCAGTTGGTGAAAATCTTGGATAGAACGTGAGATAGATCACCGATTGTCCCGGACACATGGCATTTTACGGCGCCATCGCGATACGCCTTTTTCGCCTCGCGAAGCGAATGGAGAAGAGTCGTTTCGCGTCGGTTTAAGCCATGAGCGTCGCGGATCCCCGTTACCAAGTCGTGATAATCAAACGAAAGGCAACCTTTGTCGGCAGATGCGCAAATACTAAAATTACGCACCGCAACGTATGCAAGGTCCGCAGCTAAAGGCTGATTACTAACATCGTCAAAAGGGTTGAGGCGTTCTAAGGGTTTGGCTAAACACACACTTTTCAGCGCATCAGACAGGTAGGAAGTTTTCAACGCCGCGCCATCAAGTACATTCCGCATCCATCCTCCAGCATCTGAAAGAAGTAGCCCCTCCATTTTGAGATGCTGGACAAACAGACTGCCCGCTCCGACAAGTCGAAGGAATCTGGACGGCGAAAACTCACTAACAGACCAGCCCCTCTCTTCCCAAAGCCGTTTTAGCTGAAAACGCTGACCTCGATCTTCGGCCAATATCAGAACATCCATATCGCTTAAGGCGTCAGTGGTTTTGCGAGCGGCCGAGCCAAAAACGCAGATACTCTTCACAGGAGCCGCGCTCACGGCGCAACTCTCCGGAACAACATCGACGCTAACATCGCAAAAAGTACAAATCCGACGATGCTTTGGAATGCCGCATATACCTGACCTAAACTAGTAGACGGAACAATATCTCCGTAACCAAGTGTGGTAAGAGATATGGTGGAAAAATACAAAGCCTCACCAAAATTCGAAATTGGAACACCATTTCTACTCAGACCGAATTGTTCACTAAATACATAATTCAACAATGTTGCGAAAATAATGACGTATGTGACCGTGGCAATATAATAACGTATCTTTATTCCCGATCCAAATAAATATTCCCACACTAATCGAAACTGATTTGCGAACCTTCTTTTCAAGGCGATCTTGTCGAAAATCGAGCCACTGCCCTTACGCAATTCAGAAATTTCGTAAGATTCTTGATATCTTTTCCATCGAAGAAACAAAAATTGCGCCTCTCTCAAATTCAATTTGCTCTAAGTCACGACTATTTTGAAGCAATGATTGATATAGATGAACGCCAATGTTTTGATGACGTTTCTTGTCTAAACATTTCCTAAAACTATGCGGATCTATGTATGTTGACGCAATCGAAATCTTATGGGTATTCGTCATTATGAATTTACAATTATGAAACTCGCAATTATTCAGTTTGCTACCTATGAATTGGCAGCGATCAAACGTACAATTTCGAAAAATCAAATTTCGAATAGTTGTTTTCGAGAAACTCACTCTTTTAAACTCCACTCCGACAATACGTGTAACGTGATCAGAGCTCTCGCGACCAAGACGCGAATGCACATATAAAACACTATCCAGATGATCGGCGTCTTCTAGACGCTTGTAAAAGGCATCTTGGTTGTCAATCTTCTCGCAGTTTTCCAGGCGCCAGAATTCATCAAAGGTGGTCACTTTCATCCCCAAATTGTTGCCTTATGAGATACTATGAGCACGGAGCAAGCGCGTGAATGCTGCGAGGTAGCATCCGAGCGTTCGACAGAAGATCCACACGGTACGACAATTGTATGGTTGTGGGCCAGTTCCAACTTCCGCCTCCCTCCCACATCTGCCTAGGGTTTCCCAATACGAATGAATCGCCATCAGATTCGCCTCTTCGGCGATTGCCGAGGAGGCGATCCGGCGCATTGGCGAACTCTACGCCATCGAGAAGGAGGCACGCGGCCGGCGAGCGGGCGCGCATCAGACAGGCGGAATCAAAGCCTCTGTTCGATGAACTCGAGGTCTGGCTGAAGGCACAGCTGACCCGCATCTCCGGCAAGACGTCGCTTGCTGCTGCCATCCGCTATGCCATCACGCGGATGAAGAGGCTGAGTCCATACCTGGAAAACGGCTTCCTCGAGATCGACAACAACACCGCCGAGCAGGCAATCCGCGGTATTACAATCGGAAGAAAGAACTGGCTGTTCACCGGTTCACAGCGCGGCGGAACATCCGCCGCCATCGCCTATACGCTGATCGAAGCCGCCAAGCTGAATAGTGTCGATCCTCAGGCATGGCTCACCGATACGCTCGCCCGTATTCCGGACCACAAGATCACCCGTCTCGACGAACTCATGCCCTGGGAATACGCCGAGCGCGCAAAAGCTTGAAAGCTTGATCAGCTGAGCTGATCGGCCGTTCGGCCAGACCACGATGGAGAGATCGGTCACACCGGACGCTTACCCTCAAACTCGCCCATCGCGGCGAGCAAAACGTCCTCCCTTCCGCCTGCCATCATACCCTCTGCTTTCGCTGCCCCACCCACCGCGGCCGGGTGAGGGACTCGTCCGGCTGCTGGCGGCGGCGCCAGAAGACCGAGACCGGCCAGCGATCTTCGAGGCGCGCATAGTGGGTGCGTAGGTCGGCATGTTCGGCGACCATCATCGCGTAGGCCGCGGCCCACGCTGCGATCGCCTGCTTGCGGTCCGGCTGGACGAGCGCCTCCCCGGCCCGCGCGCCCATCAGGACGGCGCTGGCCAGACCCTGCGACGATAACGGATCGAACGACGCGGCGGCATCGCCGACCGCGAGCCAACCCTCGCCGAACAATTGATCGGTCTGAGCCGTGGCGGCCGGATAGGCGCGGGGCGTTGCGGACAGCGCGTTTGACCCGGCGCAGCGGCCGATGTGGAGCGTCTCGCCGAGCAGCCCGTGCCAGTCGCGTTCGCCCTGGCGCCACAAGTCATCATCGGTGAGATAAGCGAGCACCCGCCGGCCGCCCGGCAACGGCGTGGCATACCACCAGCCGTCGGCCACCGCCTCAACCGTCGTGCCGCAATAGGCGTCACCGTCGTCGGCAAAGGTGGCAAGGATCGCGATCTGGCGGTCGGCGTCGATCCGAGCGACCCGCAGCTGTCGCAGCAGTGCGGCGGAACGGCCGGTCGCATCGACCAGAAAACCGGCGGTGAAAGACGCGTCGTCGCCGGTCTCCACCTGCCACCCCGACGCCCGCGACACCAGCCCGAGACGGCGGACCGTGGCGATGGTCACGCCGGCGGTGGCGGCCGCGACCTTGGCGTCTGCGTCAAAACGAGCGCGGTCGAGCAGCCAGCCATGGCCGAGCGGGTTGGTGAGGAAGTCGGTCTCGGCCAGCTCGGCGCTGCCCCAGACAGAGCGGGTGCCGAACGCAGCGCGGTGATGCCGCTCGGACAGAATCCCGTCGCCAAACACCGACCCCATCAGCTTGCCCATGCCGGGCGGCAGGCTTTCGCCGGCCCAGGTCCGCGCCGGCCTGGCCCGGTCGATCAGTATCGTCGACAGGCCGGCTCGTGCCGTCCGTATCGCGGTGGCGCATCCCGCCGGCCCGGCCCCGACGACCAGCACATCGCAGTCGCTCATCCGATGAAGGCGATGCCGCCGCCGTTGCGTAGGTCCGCGGCAAAATCCGACACCACTGCCACGTCGCCGTCGATGCGGATCCTTTTTACCAGATTGCCGTTGGTGATGGTGGCATACAACAGACCCTTGGCGCTGAACGCCAGGCCGAACGGCAAGGGCAGGTCCGCCCCGATCATCGTCAGCGGGATCGGCGTACCCGACGTGTCGAAGCGGCGGATGGCATTGCTCTTCTGGTCGGCCAGATAGAGCCGGTACGACGTGTCGAACGCCATCTGGCGCGGGTTGTGCAATCCGGTGAGGAAGTGCGGATCGAGCACCTTGCCGGTCTCAGCGTCGACCCGCGCCACAGAGTCGCCGCCCCAGCTCACCAACAGCTTTCCGTCCGGGGCGACCACCACGCCGACCGGCAGGGTCAATCCGGCATCGGGCGGCACCAGAACGCGGGCTTTGCCGTCGGGATCGATGGCGGTGATGAAGCCCTCCTTGGCGTAATTGGCGACATAGAAATTGCCGACCCGGTCGCCGGCGATGCTCGCCGGCTTGGTGAAGGCCCCGTCGGCGAAGAGCGAGACCTCGCCCGCCTGAGTCACCCGGCGGATGATGTTGCCGTCGAAGCAGCAGACATAGATATTGCCGTCGTTGCCCATCATCAGTCCCTCGGGCCGCTCCAGCGGACCGGAAAGCTGCATCACCGTCACCTGGCCCTCGTCGTCGACGAGGCGAAGGCTGTTGTCGTCGGAGTTGGCGGTCACCAGGGGAAACTGCCCAAGTTGTGGGAAGATCGCGCCGGCCGGGTAGAGTACCTCCGGCTCGCGATCGAAGCCGACATGGGACTCGACCTTCATCATCGCCGGAAAGACCCCGTCCGTGGGGCCGGGCTGATCCGTCACGAAGCCGAGCTTGAACCAGTCCTGCGCCATGCCGGCGAGGATCGGCGCCCGGGTCGGTGCGGAGATGAAGCGCTCCCAGTCGCGGCGCCGGGCGAAGGCAGCCCGCCGGTCGTCCAGCGATCGCGCCGTGTCCATGACGATCCGGTAATCCACCTCGGCCAGCACGCCGTTGGGAATACGGGCTGGCCAGAAGCCCGGCAGGATCGGCGAGATCGCCCGAAAATAGCCGAACCGGCAACTGCCCGCATCCGCCTGCCACGGCACACCCATCCATTGGGTGATGCTGCCCGGTCCGAGCCGCGACAGCGGTCCGGTCTTTCCGGTCGCCACGGGTGCGACCAGCGTATCGCCATAGTCGGTGCGATCGACGTCGAGGTTCGGCGATGCGATCCGCATGTCCGCGGTCCAGATCCATGGGACACGGACAATCCAGGTGAATTCGATGCCGGGATGAAAGGGACCGCCGATGCAGGCATCCAGCGCGGCCCGGTCGAGGGCGGCCGGACGATCCTGCAACGCATAGGCGTCGTAGCCGTCCGGGACAGTCGCCTCACTGACGGTGAAGGCTCCCTCGGCCCAGTTCTTCAGGTGCCGGTATTGCAAGGGCGTCAGGGCCAGCCATTGCCGTGGCTCGATGGCGTCGGGGGGCGCAACCACCTTGTCGCCATAGATCTGCGGTTCGGCGTCCGGCTGTGCTTCGACAAATGCGGGGTCGCGGAACAGCGCAAAGACGCTTTCGCGTAACGGCGCGTTCTCGTCCGAGCCGTCCGCAAGCCGCTCACGCCAGGTCGGACTGGCCCAGTCCCGTAGCGCGCCGAACCCGTGGCGGACGAAGAAGCCTTCATTGACCCATTGGAAATCCGACATGCGCCGGAAGATCGGCCAGATATCGCGTTCGAAAACCGTGTCCGACGCGGTGCGGACGCCGGCTTCGACCAGGCTCGATTCAACCATGTCATAGGTCGTGACCAGGCTGCTCGGGATCGCCGGCGCGTAGTTGGGCGGAACGCACATGACCCAGGCCGGATCCGCCTCGAACGATCGGTCGCCGATGCGGACAGTGGCCCCGATCGGCCCGTCACAGGTGTCGTCCGCCCAACCGCTGTTATCGGCGAAGCCGTTCATCGCCGGTGCGTCGGGGACCGAATAGGCCGTCCCCGCACCGGGTAGCACGATCAGCCGGCCGTCTTCATCGGTCATCACCTCGCCGAGGGTGATCGGCATGCTCTGGAACTGACCACCATCGAGCGGCAGAGGACCCTCCCCGGCGCCGCTGAGCGTGCGCTCGGTCGCGCGCACGACCAAGCTGTCGCGGTCTTTGACGTCAGCGTTGCGGCGGGCGGCGCCCGGCGCGCCTTCCAGATCCAAGGCGACGTCGAAGTCGTACCAGAACGCCTTGGTGTTGGCGACATTGACCTGCCACGAGATGTCGACGTCGGCCGCGGTCAGTTCACCAACGACGTTCCCCAGGGCGTCATAGCCGAAGACCCGGAACCGGGCCGCCTGCTTGGCAACCGCACCGGACGGATCCTTGAACGGGCCGGCCGGAACCGTTCCCGGTGCTTCCGGGCCGAAGAAGAAAAGATCGGCGCTGTTGCCGACCCGTGCGACACCGATGGCCGGGTGGATCGCGACCCGCCTGACCCGGTCCAGGTCTTGCGCCGCGATCGGCTTCGACCACGCCCGTCCGGCCGTGGCCAAGGTGGCCGTCAGCGACGCTATGAACGCCCGCCGCGATAACAGAAAATTCTTCATCCTTGTGCCCCCAGTTGTCCCGGTATTTCGCCGGCCGGTGCGTGACCGATGCGTTCGTGGCTGGTGAAAAACTATCGGGCATCTCATCGTTGGTGTCGAGGACGGCGGCGATGCGTTGGCATATCGCCTAATTGGACCAGCAATCTTGAGCTTCGGTGTCCGACAGTATTGGCAATCACCCCACAACCGCTCATCTCCGTGAAGGCGGAGATCCAGCAAAGTAAGGAGCCTGGGTCCTCCGCCACTTCTCTCATCGCTTTGTCCGGGCGGAAAAGTGTTTCACATTTTTCCTGACAGTGCTGGTCGGAGGACGAGCGGTGGTTTGATGATCCGGCGTACGACTGATATCGGACAGACCCTCACCAACTCCGCGTAAGCCCGGTGAAAGTGGGCAAAGGCTCCGTGTTCCCCGATCAGGCCGGGGACAGGCTCTCTCCCACACCGGTCGTCCGAACATGCAAGGAACGCCACGTCCGTCGTGGACCGTTGTGTCGGCTCGGTGTGCGCCCGGACTGCCTCCTCCCAGCCAAACGGGCGAATTCTGTTTCCTACGCATTTACAATCTCTTGCAGTCGTTTCATGCACCTTCTTCCGAATTACCGTCCAGGTGTCAGGCACTCCTGTCAGTACCCCAAGCTTGAATTAAATCCATTATATGTGATAAATGGAAGGAGAGCTTCACTGGGACGGTGGAGCGTGGGGCGCGGCTAGGCGGACGTCTTGGAATCGCAGACTCGCAACCAGACGGTAGCGGCCACCGAAACGCTGCTCGAGATCGATGGCGTGACCAAGCGCTACGGTTCGGAAGACGTCGTCAAATCGCTTTCCCTGAAAATCGACCGCGGAGAATTCTTCACCCTGCTCGGCCCGTCGGGCTGCGGGAAGACGACGCTTCTCAGGATGATCGGCGGGTTCGTTAGCCCGACGTCGGGGCGGATCGTCATCGAAGGCCAGGACGTCACCCGACTTGGTCCCGAGCGTCGCCCGGTGAACACGGTGTTTCAGGGTTACGGTCTTTTCCCGCACATGTCGGTGCGGCAGAACATCGGCTACGGCCTCAAGCTCGCCGGCTCCTCCCCTGAAGTGATTGCCGAGCGTGTCGACGAGCAGATCGATCTGGTGGGCCTGGGCGAGTTCACCGGCCGGGCGATCGACGAACTGTCCGGCGGCCAGCAGCAACGCGTGGCGTTGGCCCGTGCCCTGATCATGCGCCCGAAAATCCTGCTGCTCGACGAGCCGCTGTCGGCACTGGATCTGAAGCTGCGGCAGCAGATGCAGAAAGAACTGCGGCGCATCCATGACGAGATCGGCGGCACGTTCATTATCGTCACCCACGACCAGGGTGAGGCGTTGTCGCTGGCCGACAACGTCGCCGTCATGCGCGACGGCCGGATCGAACAGATCGGCACGCCTCGCGACGTCTACAGCGCACCGGTCAACCAGTTCGTGTCGACCTTCATCGGCGAGGCCAACCTCATTCCGGGCAAGCGCCGGAATGGTTCGGTGACGCTCGAAACCGGACAGACGGTTCCCTCGCAAGGACCGGACGGGACCGTCGTCTGCATGATCCGGCCGGAGCACATCCACCGGCTCGATGACCGGAGTGGTGATGAGAACGCTGTCCAGGCGGAAATTGTGAGCCGGACCTATCACGGACCGAGCGCGACGATCGAAGTCAGGACGCCGAGCGGCCAGAC
>JAAEOR010000625.1 GCA_024222895.1 Hyphomicrobiales bacterium
ACCGAGTTCGATCGTATCGACATCAAACAGGTCAAGAACGTCCTCGTCGATCACGGCGAGCTGCTGGATGATGTCGTAGACGCGCACCGGCTTCTCCGGCAGACCCAGATGCTCGCGCAGTCGGGCGTAGGCAATGGCGGCGATGCCGCTCGAGCGGTGACCCGACACGTCCACCGGGATGTGATCCGTCTCGATGTGGTTCAGCGACGCCAGCACCCGATCGCGTCGCGACAATGCTCCCGCAGATGGCGGCGTCGGTTGGCCAATCGCGTCGTTTCGTTGCTGCGCATCAGCCGAAGGCGGGGGGTGTATGGCCATCTATCTCGCCTTGGTTAGAGCCTCAATCAGTGAAAGACGTTTTCGTCTTCACGCAAATTGACTTGGATCAATCCGAAGCTTCACCTTGATGTGCGTGACCAATAGAAGTCCGGCGAGCATCTTGTTGCTCTCGCCGCGCGAGCTTCGGCGGATATTTATTGATGGCCCCGGCGGGATTTCTTCGGAGCAACAACACGCGGCGGAATGCGCCGTTGGCAGAGCCAGGAAGTCCGTACTAGATCGGCCATCGGGGCCGCCTTTTTGAGCATTGTGGTCGCTGTTTTTTTTGGTCGGCGGGGCGCCGCTATCGGTTGAGTA
>JAAEOR010000626.1 GCA_024222895.1 Hyphomicrobiales bacterium
CGTCGGCGTTTTTCTCGAACAGGACCGTGCCGGTCTCGTAGTCGATCAGGAAAGCCTGCTTGGCCTTGGTCTCGTAGGACTGGGCGATTGCCGGGAGGACCAGCCCTGCCAGAACGATCACCGTCAGCAGCAGGCTGGTCAGGCCGGAGACCAACTCCGACATGGGGCGATGAGATCTCTGCATTTCGCTTGCCGTTGGTTCGCTCATCAGCCGGCAGCCCCCCAAGGTCGAAGGGAGCATCCGGTTCACGGGGAGCCGACTTTAGCGGGAAACGATGAAAGCGCCAGACAGGCCGGCCTCGCTGGCCGCGGCGATCACGGTCTGCGGGCTGATCCCTGAATCGGTGATTGCCACCTGGACGGCCAGCAACCGCTGCCCTTCACGGACAATCTCGGTGGTCGACACCCGCCCGAAACGGGCGAAAGACGAACTGACGCGCCGCGCGTTCGTCGCATCGCCGAAAACGCCCAGTTGAACCGTGGCCGTCTCAGACGAAGGGCTTCGGCCCGCTGCCATCTCGGCAGCCGCGGCGTGGGCCGTGGTAGACCGGGGCGTCTCGGCATAAGAGGTGATGAAATCAGACTTCAGGATCAGGGGTCCGATCGGATCGTCGAACCGCTCAGGGGTCGGGGCCACGGCAAGCGGCTTGTTGCGCTGAACAGAGGCAACCGCGGTCGGCTTGGCCACGGTCGTTCGACTCGGCTCGGCGATCATCGTGCGCGGTTTCTTGCCCGGCCCGCTGTAGGACGCCTTTAGCGTGCGCCGATCGCGACCGTCCATCCGCGCCGGACCAACATAGTCGACCCTGACCTTGGCGACACCGCGCCGCTTGAAATCAAGCAGCGCCGCCGCATTGGACGAAACGTCAATGATGCGCCCATGGGCGAACGGGCCACGGTCGTTCACGCGGACGACGACAGAGCGGTTGTTGGCAAGATTGGTGACTCGGACATAGCTCGGAAGCGGCAGCGTTGGATGCGCCGCCGAAAGGTCGTTCATGTCGTAGACTTCGCCATTGGCGGTCTTGCGGCCATGAAAGTTCGGTCCATACCAGGAGGCGAGTCCAGTGGCCGTATAGTCCGGTTCATGACGTGGTACGTAAGTCCTGCCGGCCACCCTGTAGGGTTTTCCGACCATCGATCGGCCGCCGCCCGTCGGCACCCGCTTGCCCGTCACGACGCGGGGACTGGCCTTCACGCCGTAATCCGCCTCGCTGAACTTGGTCTTGTTGTTGATTGCCGAGCCGGAACACGAAGCCAGGAAGGCCACGCCGATGATGGCCACGATCGCCCGCCCCGTCGAGCCCACCTTCGATCGTTTGATCGGCAAGGCGCTCACGATGAAGCTCCGGCCGAAAAACAAACCCGGGACCGCCTAAACGCATGACACGGCTGTCTGCCGTTCCTGCCGCAATGGAATGAGAGAATCTTTTCGCCCCTTCGGTGCCACCCACACCAACAATCCTTTATTAATCAGCTGTGGACGTGAATCAACTGTGAACGGGCCATTATTCCTATAAAACCGCCCCTTCCGTCGCGTTTTCGAGGTTTGCTTGCAATCCGCGCCACCGACCACCCTGGCGTTATCCTTCGTCGAGCTTGCCAACAATGTGGGCAAGCTCATCGATCAGCTGATCGACTCGCACCAGCCCCTGATCCGGCAGACGGCGCCGAGCCACCCGGAACGCTTCGATGACACTCCTGTAATACCAGAGGGTCCTTTCCTTCGGCACGCTGAAGCGATCCCAGATCGCGGTGCCAATCTCGGGCGTTCGCAGGTCGCGAAGCACCGACCGGGCATTGTGCACCTTGTCAGCGAGCGCCACCCGAAAGACGTCCTCGTCAGCCGATCGCAAATGCGAGACATAGGCGTCCTTCCTTTCCTGCCAGTCGAGCTTCGCCCGCCCGTCTCCGGTGTTGACCAGGCTGTCGGAGCAGGCCTCGACGATGCCCGCGACGCGGCCGCCAAAACGGTTGCGGATATCGTTCAACCTCGCGACACCACCTTGATCCTCGGCCGCGTCGTGCAAAAGGGCGGCAATTGCCACGTCTTCATCACCGCCATACTCCAGGACCGTCGCCGCGACCGCGATCAGGTGGGCGATGTAAGGAGCCGACGTTCCGCGGCGGGTCTGACCACCGTGAACCAGACTTGCATAGAGGAAAGCCCGGTCGAAACGATCCGTGAGTGCACTCGAAGTCTGCTGGCTCTGGCCCGTCATTTCCCGACTTTCATTCATCATTGCCGCGCTATCCGGCAAGGCCGGCTGTCCTCAGATCACTCAGGAAGCGATCTCGTTGTTTCGCCTCCATCGCCCCGATGGTGGTCTCGATGGTCTTGATCCCATAGTCGGCGCGGGCGCGATGCAGGGCTTCGATCGCCTCATGGGCTTCATCGACGCGACCGGCTCGAACCAGGCACAGCGCCAGGGCCAGATGGCCAAAAGCAGCCCGCGGTCCGACCCGAATTGCCTCGCGGGCGAAAGACTCTGCGTTCTCCAGGCTGCCCAGATCGGCCTCGCACAGGGCTTGAAGCCCCTTCACGCTAAACCTGAGCCGATCCCGAGGATTGAAGACCATCGCCCGTTCGATGACCTGAAGGGCATCAGCAGAACGCCCGCTCCAATAGAGCGCGCCGCCGAGGGCAACATGAGCGATCGCCGAACTCGGATTCAGCCGAATTGCCTCCCTCCCCTCTGCAACCGATTCAGCCAGGCGGCCCTGGAGGAACAGGACGACGGTCATCGCGACGCGGGCGGTGGCGTTGGTCTTGTCGAGCGCCACGGCTCGTTCGGCGTTTCTGGCGGCGCGATCCAGTTCCTTGTGCCAATCTGTCGAATACCCCATCAGAAGCCGGCGTGTTTCAAGCGCCGAGAGGACGGCCCGGGCACCGGCAAAGCGGGGCGCGGCGACCACGGCCCGATCCGCTTGCTCAAGAGCACGGGCATCGTCGTCGGGCGTCAGCCGGAAGAAGTGCCATATGGACTTCTGATACATCTCCCAGACATTCAACGGCCCGCGTTTGCGCGCCGCCAGTTCCCGCTGATCCGTCTTTGCTTCCGAATCGATGTTGGCGACGATGGCGGCAGCGATTTCATCCTGGACCGCAAAAATATTGTCGACCTTGCGGTCGTACCGCTCGCTCCAGAGCTCATTCCCCGTCTCGATATCGACAAGATGGCCGGTGACCCGAACCATGTCGCCGGCGCGCCGAACGCTTCCCGAAACGACATATTGCACACCAAGCTCCCTGCCGACCTGTCGCACATCGGTGCGCTGACCCCGATAAGGCAGTGTCGATTCATGTGATCGAACGGTCAGCCAGTCGACACGCGAGAGTTCGGTGACCAGGTCTTCGGAGACTCCGTCGGCGAAATACTCCTGAGTGCGATCCTCGCTCAGATCCTCGAAGGCCATGACGGCAATGGCCGGCTTATCGGGAACGCCCGACTCTGTATCTTCCACGGCGTCGACATGTGCAGCGACGGGTTCCGCAGCGCCCGCCGGCTCCGATTGCCCGTGTGGCGAGGGCTGGCCGACCAAAACGGCCCCGGCTCCACCGGCCGCCACGACAACGGGCGGGCCGTATTTTGGCCAGTCGACGCCGTTGTGCTTGAGCAGGTCCTTCAGGCTGTAGGCCGCATACAAGAACGCGACGCTCCGCGACTCATTGGAAATCTGCCGATGGGCGAAACACAGACCGACGGCGACTCGCGCCAACAAGGCCTGGCTCTCCATATGCGCCAGGCGATTGCCCTCGTGGCGATCCACCCACTGGAACAGTTCGCGGCGGATGGCGGACACCAGTTGAACGAGGCCAAGGTCATCCCCCTGAACAACCGTTCCACCCTGGCCGAGCCTGCCGACACTGGCGAGAATCGACAGCCAGTTTTCGGCGTTGGCCTGGTCGCGCGATCTCAGCAGATGGGTCAGTTCGAAATAGGCATGATCGTAAAACAGACACTGATTGTCCTCGAACAGCGCGAGATCGATGAGGTAGTAGGCTGGATCGCTCCCGGACCGCGACGACACGAGAATGTTCTGGCCGTGCAGGTCGCCGTGCACATTGCCCACCACGGCGCGGAGTTGCGTGTCCCGGGAAGCCTGACTTGCAACAAAGTTGAGTGGGTTGGGAAACCACTCACCATCGAACATGAAGGTTGGCTGGTCCGGTGTCAGGCCATGCTCCTCACGCAGGAAGTCATGGATCCGCCCCTTGTTCGGATCCAGGCGATAGCCAAGCCATCCCACCAGCAGATCGGCCGGCGTCCGCAAGCCGTCGCTCAGCGAATAGCCTTTGTTCCAATCCTCCAGGATTTCCCCGGCAACGCGAACCGCCGTTGCGAGCTGGTCATGATAGGCTGAGTTCGCCCACGGTTCTGCATACTCCAATCCGCGACCTGCAATTGTCGACAGGATCGCCAGCCGCTGATCGTGGGCGTAACTGTTGACGATTTCCGACAAATGCGCCCTGGCGTATTCAGGCGCGCTCTTCAGTGCCCTGCCGTGGCGCTCTGCCTCGTTGGTCTCCTGCGATTGCGGATCGGGGTAATCGTCGAATTTGAGGATTGCCTGGCCGCCGAAGTCGCGGCTGTTGAGATCGGCGACATAGACCAGCGCCCCGGACTTTCCGCCGGAGAGCTTGCGAATGAGGTAGACGAGGCCGTCGACGCCCCACTGCTTTTCGATACCAGCCTCGAGATCGGCGTAGTGTTCCGGCCACGCCAAGCCTCTCTGCTCGCCATTGGTCGTCTTTGGCATGTGGCTCCCTGTTCCCCGTGACCGAAAAGGCTCCGCTCCCGACCCGGCTGAGCAACACACCAGCGGCGAGGCGCAACGGCCGATAGCTCAGGCGGGCATAGCACACCGATCAAATGGACCCGCGCATAAATATCGTTGCGCCGGACGGCGTTTGGCAATCCTGCCGGGGGGACAGAGCGGCCTTCGGATCTGAAGAGGATGAGCCCCGCTGGCTGTCCTTCGACAACCCAGCGCCCTCCGCAACTGGCTCGGCAGAAAGATGTTGAACCCTGGCTGCTCGATTGACACTTTAACCTCACGGCGTCAGGGATGATCGAGCAGGCCCTGGTTGCGGATGGGTGGCCGAGTGGTTGAAGGCACCGGTCTTGAAAACCGGCAGGCGGGCGACCGTCTCGTGGGTTCGAATCCCACCCCATCCGCCAATGATGGCGACTAAATTACTGTATTTAGCGACGTTATTCGAAGTTCGGCTGCTTCTACCCCAACAGACATCCCGACAAACCATGCCGATCAAAGCCGCATGGGGGTCGGTATGGAGTGATGGCCGAGAGCGGCAAGCGCCGCGCCGCCTGGCGCGATGAACAAACCGGACAACTCGTGTGCTACCTGACCCGGACAACTCGTGTGCTACTGACACACCGCCGACACACGCCTTGCCGGAAGAGCCGAAACGTCGCAATCTGGAGGATCGATATTGGTTCATCCAGGGAACGCCGGTACATACATATTCGATTGACCTGCCTGCAGGCCCCGCCGACGGTCCACCCGAGAGGAGGGAACAGGTGATCAGACACGCGATTGTCGCCGCCACCATGCTGGCGATGGCGACCGGAGCGGCGGGCGGCGAGCCATTCTCCTGGACGGGGACCTATGACGGCTTTTTCGCCTGCGACAGACTGACCGACGGGGTCGCGTCGAGCTTCGGCCGCCCGTGGACGATTGACATCGTCCAGACCGGCGATCGCATCGACATGGCCGCTCGGGCCGTCGTCGACCCGGCAGAGGGGACGTCGACCGGCCTCTATCGCGGCGCGGTCCAGGAAAGCCCGTCGGGTGACACGGTCAGCGGCTATCTCGAGTTCTGCACCGGCTCCTTCGAACATAAGGAGCTTGTCCGCATCTTCCCGGCGACAACGACCGGAGAGACCTTCGGCTTCGCCGCCGACACGGTGTTCGTTTCGCAGGAAGCCCCGGGGGTCGCGGGCAAGCTGGTGGTCGAGAGCTGCAAATGGGCGATGCACCGGGTGTCGACCGAGGCGCCGGCATTCGATCCCTGCCCGTAGCCAAGCTGACCATCGTACCATTCCAACGATTTCCGGACATCCTTATGCGGGGTGCCTGGAAACCAGGGGATCAGTTACAGGCGTTACGCCGGTTACGCCATTTTCTGGAAGAGACCCGAAGACACTGGCTAGGCGGTCGCGGAGATCAGACATAGCGACCCTCCGTCAGCACCGAAGCCGTGACGACATAGAACCTCTGCGACCTGCCGTCGACCTTCTCGACGCGCGAGAAGGCGTCTGGGCCCCGCTTTGACATTCCCCGGTCGCCCCGTATCTCGGGGCGATCGATCAGTCGTCAGCTAGCGATAATACGGCGAGCGGCACCGCTTGCGCGGGCCGTGATAGGGCTGGAACGTGTTGTCTGATGCGCGGTACGACTTGTAGTGGTTATAGCACCAGGTCACATGGGCACTGGAGCCGCGGGGCGCAGAATGGTACCGCGGTGCGCGGTAGTAACGCGGTGCCACCAGTATTCCGCCGATAATCGCGCCGCCGATGATAAAGGCTGCACCGGGCGCCCAGTAGTTATAGTTGTATCGATATCTTCTTGGATGCTTGTATTTGTATTTGGATTTGGATTTTTTTACCTGATGTATGGCAGAGCCACTGAACTCGGGGTGCGGTACATAAAGTGGCGCGGCCGATGAGGACGCAGGTGCCGCAGCAAGGAGTGCGATCGCCGCTAGGCCGCATACTGTCGATCTGATGTTACTCATGGGTTCACTCCTCTTCTTCACCCCATTCGCTAGGTGGCCCGATTTCGGATGTCGACGGCATTGATAAACATCAACGTGCATGCATTAGGGCTGGATTCAAGCTCGAGTGCAACGGTGCAACAGGTTGATCCAGAGCCGGAAGAAGCGGCGCCTGAGGTTGATGCTTGTGGGCCGGCATGGTCGGAGCAAAGGTCACGACAGTTAATCCGGTCGGGCCTCGATGGAACCCCCTCTGCGCCCGTCCTGCAGGCCGAGTTCGTCGGCGACCGGCAGATCATCAAGTTTCTGGAGGACCAAGTCGAGGATCTACGCAGCGACAGGGACGATCTCCGCGGTGACCGCGATGGCTGGCGGCAACAGGCCGAGACAGCCCAGCGGCTTCTCACTCATGCCAGGGAGACAACGGCCGCACCCGAACCCGTGCGGCCCTAGCCTGGTGGGCGGATACCCCACAAGTCTAGACTTCCTCGGTTTCTGGCTGCTTCCGATCCGTGGGCCGAAAAACTGCGGCCAGAAGATCGAGCGCTCAGCCGCTGACGCGACTACGTGGGAGACTGCCGACCACGGGATGGTCACGGACAGCAACACCAGCGGATGGAAGTGGTTCCGATGAACGATACCGTCAGCTGCCGGCCGGGCGGAATCCCGCCGCGATCTGTCCCGCCCGCTCGAAGGCCTTTTTGCCGGTCGTTGTGGTGAAAGCCTGAACGGTCTTGAGATCGGTCACGCCGCCACTGGCGGCGGCGACCAACAGGGCGGAGAGAATGTCTTCTTCGCCTTGTCCTTCGATGATAATGAGAAAATCGTATTCGCCCATCGTCATATAATAAGCGAGAAGTTTCCCACCGACCGCCTCGACCAGTTTGCGGATTTCCGGTTCCCTGTCTTCGGGCTTGCCAACCATCCCCTTGATGGCCTGACCGGAATAGCGACCCTGGGTGATATAGATGCTCATGACGACCTCCCCTACTAACGTCCGGTGGCACCTGATGGCCCCGGTGTAGCTTGAGATTATACGCTACCAGTCCGCCGATCGTCGAGAGTGGCGAACCGGCGTCACGGCCCCGGTCAGTCCACAGGCGTCGACTTCGGAGAATCCTTCGATAAGCAGATTGGACGTTTCCCGACCGGCCTGTCGGGTACCTGCGAGCAAGATCCGTTGCGGCCGTGCCGCGAACCAGATGCACCTTCCGGTTCGGCCGTCCAGATGCCACAACACCGGCACCGGATCATGGCCCTGGAAAGAAAGCTCACCGAGGTCTTCCATCGAGGACAGATCGATGACGATTTCGGCCGATCGGCCGACGGCGGTCGCCCTTGATCACCGCCATGATCTCGAAATTGATGCCATCCGGCGCCCATTGCAGGGTGTTCCTTTCAGGACCCGTCGGTGGTGATCAGCGCTGCAACCCCGTCGCGATAGGGCCAGACGCAAACCTCATGTCCCGAGTTGGTCACCGGATTATACGGACTGCGGACATAAGGCCCTTCCGGTCGATCGACGATCGCGACGCCCCACTTGGCTTCGCGGCCGCCGAAGAACATACGTTCGCCCATCGGCTCGCCCTTGTAGTAGAGACAATACTTGCCGCCATCAGCCCGAATTTCCGGCGTGAAAACACTGCCATCGTCATAGGCGCCGGTCGCACCGCGCGGAATCGCAAGCCCCTCCTCTCGCCATTGCCAGCCGTCCTCGCTGGTGGCGTGCCAGATCTCGCAGTGGTCCCACGGGAACGTCTTGGCGTCCCGATTGTCACTGCCAAAGCCATGGCTCGCGGGCGCCGAGTACAGTGATATCCTCCAGCGGATTGCTCGCACGCTGGGCTTCCTTCATCAAGCGCTCCCTTGGTGGGCGGAGGCTGATTGTGTCGGCAGTTCGCCGAACAGACTGGAATACTGGCGCGCAAATTCACCGAGATGCCAAAAGCCATATTCGTTTGCAGCATCCGAGATGGAAGTCAGCTCGCCCCTGCCGATCAATCGGGATCTGACACGGTTCAGGCGCAGATTGAGGTAGTAGCGTTTAGGGCCGATACCGAACGTCTCCCTGAACGCACGATCGAGCGTCCGCCAGGAGGTTCCGGTTTCCGAACAGATTTGCCCTATCGAGAGATTTTCCGTCTCGTAAGCCAGCATCATTTCCAGAGCACGTGCCAGCCCTCGCGCACGCACCACGGGAGCCGATTTGTCGGCGCTCCTGGTGTTGCAGTTTGCAGCCAGAAGCAGATCAATGACGATTTTCTCTTCGTCATCTTCATGCAGTACCGGCGAGCGCCTGCCAAACAGTCGATCGGTAAAAGAACGGAGTGACCGAAGAGTTTCATGCCCGACAACAACTCGAGGCGTCCCGGTGGCCAGGAAGCAGTCGGGGATGTCCAGGCCCAGTTCATCCGCGAGATTTACGGCCGCGCTTTCATTGAAATCGCAAGGCCACGGAACCGAGATGCACTGACACCGTCGAATGACCGCGAGTTGCCAAAACCGACGAGTTCGGACGACGACACGTCGGTGCCCTGCCATGACTCGACCTGCCGCGGCTTGATCAGGCCTAGCGTAATTCTTCCCGCGGGAGAAATCCCGGTTTGGTGGACAGCGCGCGACATGGAGATTTCGAGGAGCTCCAACCGTTTCCCGGCGCGCAGCCTCACAGTGGTGTTCATTGGACCAGGCTCAATCTGCCTGAAGTCGATATCCCACGCCGAAAACCTGTTGATGTCATTGGGTTCGTCCAACAGCATCATTTCGCTCGATTGCCCGTTGTCCGAGATTGGCGAATTTCCGATGTGGCCCATCCCAGCTCCCGGTTAATGCAGGCGGCAACAGGATATACACCGGCTCAGTTGAAACGCGAGGGCGGGAATTCTCGGCATCGAATACAGAGCCGTGCGCCTCACCCGAGCGGCGTTTGCTTGTCGGACGATGGAAATCATGCCGAACTGCAACATAGGGCGCCTTGTCACACCGGAGGGTAGCAATGAATTTCGCTAAAACTATTGGAGTTGTAGGCACTGTACTGGCGACCTTGTCCCATGCAAACGGGCAAGAAAATCAGATCGTTCATGACGCCGAGTATTACATCCTTGAAGCTCAGAACGGGACCGTATGGGCTGTCGAGGACGGGGAGCTTGACCAGAAGCTTGCCGAGCTCCGAGAAAAATTCGGCGGACCGCCAAACATTGTTCACTACATGTGGGACGACCAGCCACCGATGGCATTTGGTGATCCGATGTACCAGCAGATCCGCGGGTATTCGACGCCGAACCTGAACCAATTGGCCGCCGAAGGCATGATGTTTTCGCGCATGTATACCGAACCGGGTTGCACCCCCAGTCGGGCGGCTGTTCTGACCGGTCAAAACGCCATTCGAACTGGCACCTGGGAAATCGGGTTCCCCATCGAATATTCGGGCCTGGCCGCCGAAAACGTTACAATTGCCGAAGTTCTGTCTCAGCAGGGATACGCCACGGGTTTCTTTGGAAAACTCCATTTGGGTGACATCGAAGAGTCCTATCCGATAAATCAGGGTTTCGACGTCGCGTTCTGGGCCCTCTACAATCAAGTGGCCAGCTTGTACAACGCCACTGGCGAGGCGGCGAATGCCATTATCGGCATGAAAGAGGAGTTACTGGCAGACAACCCGTACCAACGCGATCATACCTTTGTAAACGACGAGGCGTTTGTGTTCTACATGGAAGGCCGCAAAGGAGAGCAAGCGGCAGAGTGGCGCGATGGTTCCCAGGAAGTTCAGGACTATGTCGAC
>JAAEOR010000627.1 GCA_024222895.1 Hyphomicrobiales bacterium
CAATTCCAGAAGGCCGACCTTGGCCCGGATAATCTTTTGATCGTTCGTCATCTCATGGTTCCTCGCTCGCTCGTTCGAAAACTCGCTCGGAACCGGCAATCCCAAAAAGTCCTTAATGTCAGATTAAATCGTAGCTATTCCAGATCACAAGAAATGCCGCCACCATCTTTTCTTGGTCTCCGTGCTTGGCCAAACGTGCCAGCGTTTCAGATCCCACTTCTGCTTGTTCCGGCCAGGGACAGTCCACAGCTGAAATCAGCCAAGTCCGTTACGGCGGTGCAAGAATGAAGCTTCTTCCAATCCAAAATGTAGCCCAGCCAAAAATTGAACGCGAGGCGGAATCGCAAGTCAACGTGCGAACGTCCGGATTGGATCCAAGGGCCGACATCGCATTCTACCGCCGAAACATCAAAGCCTGCTAACCCAACCAACCGGAAGCGAGGCCTTCGTAGGCCCACCGAGGAACTCCAGTGCAAGCACTACGTACGGTGCCCCGGCGATAGCTTCCATGCCGATCACCTCACCCTCGAAGCCGACGAACGGACCTTGCTGAACGCGCAGCTTGGTCCCCGGCTCAAACGTGATCCTCGGCGCCTCCTCGGCAGGATCGTCTCGGACTACACCTTCGCGATCGGCCTTGACCTGCATGACCGCAATGTCGCTGTCGGCGATGACGAGTGGCCCGTCAGCGCTCCACCGCACCGTCGAAACGCCAGGCAGTTCGCAGATGAGCAAGCGATACGATGAAATGTATTGGTATTCGCCAGAGGAACGGCGTGATTGGGGGATCACCACATCGCGATGAGATCGCTCGTTCAGCATTCCACAGCCACATCATTTTGGCGTCGCTCGACCCGCGCAGGCTGATGTGGCTTCAACCGGCCCTGCCTGCCCACGCTTCCGGCAACGACGCTCCGGTGAGCCGCCCCAAGATCAAATGATGATGTTGGGGCCGCCGAGGTCGCGAGGTCGCTCATGTCGATACCGTTGATCTTGCCGGCAGTGCCGTCGTGGTCAAAGGCGATCTGATCGTTGCCGGTGCCGAACTTGGAAGAGCTGCCCTCCCAGGAAAGCCCTACTCGGTGATAGACAAGTTTCCGATCTGCGTGACGCGAGGCACGTTGGAATAGGCGCTCAGTGATGCTCGCCCGGAATTGTCGTCGAATGGGCAGACAGCTCCGCTGTTCAGGGCCCGACCTGCATCACGGTTTGTGGCCCTGCCCGTCTCGGTGAGTTTGGACGATATCATCACTGGCGGATAACGGACGTAGTGCCCCGTTACGGACAACTCCGATTTCTCGACGCTCTCTGGCCTGATACCACCAGGCAGTGCGTACGAGAACTCCACGCCTTCGCCCCACAGCAAGGTCAGTCGGTTTCCATCGACGCTCACCAACTCATCGCGGTCGGGCTGCAATGTCAGCTCCGTGCCGTCATTGAGCACCAGGCGAAGACTCGCCTCATCGATATAGGCCGCTTCCGGCTCGCGCTCTTCGAGCCTGAATTTCGTCCGGAGGCCGTCGAACTGTAGCCACTCTTGGTATTCGTTTTTGCTGCCGCGCGCGGTGTGCAGAATTTTCCCGTGATCGATCCATTGACCGTCGCTTCGCTCAGAAAGGAGGAATGGGCAAGACCCCTCTTCGTCAAGCAGGCTCAATTGCGTGAAGTTCGCACTTCGCTGTGAGAAGTCGATGCGCTGCCCGTTCGCGACAACCCCGGTGATGTCATAGGCGGGGCCGTACAGGTAGTTTGACGAAGTGTAATCCCTGAGCTCATCACTCGGCGCAAAAGTTATTTTTGTTGCGACAGCCGCACTGTCGCCTGGTTGGACCTTGGCTTCGAAATCACCAACCACACGGACGGGCCCTTCGCCTGATGGTCGTGGCGACCTCAAACCGCCATCCGTTTGGGCCCCCAATAAACCGGAGATGGCCAGCTCCCTCTCGGAGAGATTTCTTACAACAATAAAATCAACTATCGGAATTCTCGGCAGATAGTAAAACATCCATCCACCCATGTAACAGCCATCCTCGTCGCCCAATCGATAATTTTCGTCATACCACCCATATATCACACTAAAATCTTCCGGAAGTCCCCCTTCTGAAATCTCAATCATCAATTTAATCGATTTTGGTCTTGTCTCGGAAAACTTGAATACCTTCATTTCATTAGCGAACAATGCATTGTATTCTGATAAATTCGATTGATAACGAGCCAGATCTTCTTTTTCCAAAAACCTCCAGTAGTAATAGTATTTTTTCTTTAGATTATCAGGCTTCTTCCCCTTCATCAATTCCTTGATTTCATCGACTGCCGGGTAATAAAACTCACCCCAGGACGCGCGAGAATCCGTTTCGAGTAATTTTATGTCCGTATTCTGATCCGCGCCCAATAGGCTAGCGGCACCGCCGCGCGGAACGGCGACGTCGAACGATAATTTTGCCCATGCTGCTGTTTCATGCGTGGCCGCATACGAGTCGAGAAGCTTCAATGCGGTTTCTGCGACGTCGTTGCTTTGTATCCGCGGCGCTCCGATTACCGAAGCGATTGCGTCTGGGCTTTCGCCCGACAAGACCAAACTGACGGCCGCCATCGAAAGCCGGTGGAATTCGACTTTGATGTGAACATCCCTGGATCGGCAGATATAGGACCTTACGTTGACCTCGCTGTCTCCAATCGCGACAGGCCGGTAGTCCTCAACACAGTCGGCTGAAGCTATTCCGGCACTGCCGAAAAAGACGAGGACTGCGACAGCAATTCTTCCTGGCATCGCTCCCTCCACGAAGGCTCACGTCATGGCGAGGCTACATTGGACGAAGTGGCTCCATCAAGTGAGTCCGGAAAGATACGCAGAGCGCGGTCAAACCTTCGCAACCCAGCCGACAGGAAGTGATGCCTTTGTCGGACCACCGAGGAAGTCGAGTGCAAGCGCTACGTACGGCGCGCCGGCGCTCGCTTCCATTCCAATGACCTCGCCCTCGAAGCCGACGAACCGACCTTGGTCAACTTGCAGCTTCGTCCCCGGCTCGAACGCGATGCGCGCCCGGAAGATCACGGGCGTCCGAGGACATCCCAGTAGTCGGGAACCAAACTCGTTCTGTTTCCTATCGAGCGTGTTCACTTGCTTTGGATCAAAGCTTCAATGAAGCGCTGAGGTTATTCTTGACTGAAGCAAAAGGTGTAAAGGGAGTGACCAAAGTTATGGACCTGCCCCGGTTTCGTGGACGGTTGAGGGCTTGGGAATCAGGGTACAGTGTTTGTTGGCATTTTGTCCTCTTTGTTGGTTTCATTCTTTTGTTCAGCGCCCGGCGGAGCCATTCTTCCGTCCCGAGGCGCGGAGCGCTTTGGCCGTCGCGCGTAGCGGCGGTCAAGGACGGCCGTTGCGCCGACGACCGGAATTGTTTCATCGCTCTGAGGCCGCTCCTTGATGGCCGCAAGCGCGGCGGCAGGCTCGCATCTGTCGGGATCGTGAGCTTTCTGTTCATAGGCGACCGGCGAAAGGTAACCGAGCGAGGAATGGCGGCGGCGGGGATTGTAGAAGCCCTCGATGAAGGTGAAGACGGCCATGCGGGCTTCGGCTCTTGTCGTGAACCGATGCCGATCGAGAAGCTCGCATTCGAGGGTCGCAAAGAAACTCTCGCACATGGCATTGTCGAAGCAATCACCGACTGAGCCCATCGAGGGACGCACGCCGGCTTCGCGACAGCGCTTGCCGAAGTCAATGGAGGTGTATTGCGAGCCCTGGTCGGAATGATGAATGACATCGTTCGGCCGCCTCTGCCAGAGCGCCATGTCGAGCGCATCGAGGACGATCTGCCGATGCAGTGTCGTCGCCATCGACCAGCCGACAATGCGTCGGCTAAAAGCGTCGAGCACCACCGCCAGATAGAGAAAGCCGGCCCAGGTGGGGATGTAAGTAATGTCCGCCACCCACAGCCGATCGGGCCGATCTGCGGTGAAGTCGCGGTCGACGAGGTCCGGCGCCTGACGAGCCCCGTCACGGGCGGTGGTCGAAATGAACTTGCGGCGGCTGACACCGGCGAGACCAGCCTTACGCATCAGCCGAGCGACGCGTTTGCGGCCGACGCGGATGCCGGCGGCGGCAAGCTCCGCGTGGATCCGTGGCACGCCATAGGTGCCGTTCGAGGCCGTATGGGCCATGCCGATCTTGTCCATCAGCGCCGCGTCCGCCCGCGACCGCCGCGACGGCGACCGGCTTGCCCACGCGTAGTACCCGCTGGGGGAGACACCCAGAACCCGGCACATCGCAGCAACAGGATAGACGGCCTGGTTGGCGCTCACGAACTTGAACCCTTCGGTGGGATCACGTCCGTCTCCCGAGCGAACCAGG
>JAAEOR010000628.1 GCA_024222895.1 Hyphomicrobiales bacterium
GATGGTCCGTCCAGGAAATCCGTCGCATCGCCACACGTCTCGCCCGAAGACGTATCCACCCCCCAAATGTCATCGCATGGTCGCTATGGCGACGAGCGCATCAAGCCGCAGCCAAACAAGCTCACATCAAATCAAAAGCGCAACTGTAATGCTAATCTCTTAGTCGCTTCACTTGCCGTCAGCTCGGAAACCGAATTCGCCCTGGAGCGCTCGCTCCGTCACTCACCGGCCCGATTCTCCCACGGTGGACGGGAACACGGTCGTTATTCGCTCCCGCCATGCGACAGGGTCCAGCTTGGCCACGACCACTTTGCCACTGGACGTCGCGACGGCGATTGATGAATCGTCAGAGAGCCAGGTCATGCGTCGCAGATGCCCGAAATGGCCTGGTTCGTCGGCGCCCAACCTTTCGGCGCCACGAACAGGCACCGACACGAGGATACCGTCATCGGCGATGGACCAGACCTTCAGGCGACCCTCGGTGTCAACGGCGGCTATCATGCGATCGTCCGTGGTCCATGCAGCGCCATCGATCTGAGCGCTGTCGAGATCAATGCGCCGCGGGTCACCCGATGCGTCCAGCCTATAGAGGAACAGTACACCACCGTTGCCGGCGGCGAGAACGTTCTTGCCGTCGTGGCTGACCGCGAGGATATCGACGGCTTCCCCGGTTTGTGCCCAGTCCATCGGGATCCGAACCCGCGTCTCAAGATCCCAGAGCCAGAGATTGCCGGCGGCATCGACCGACAGCAGCCTGGCGGCTTCTGGAACGACGGCAAGACCAAGAACCGGTTCGGGGTGGACATCAGAAAAATCGACCGTTTCGCCACCGAGTATCCACAATCTGACTTCTCCGCCAAGGGTCGCGGCGACGATACCCTTGCCGTCAGGGAGCCAGCGGATCGCCTCGATCACACTCGTATCGACCGCGTGCTCGTCAATCAGATCGTTGGTGTTTCGATCCCAGACAACGACCCGTCCTTCTTCGTCCGCTGCCGCGATCCAGGGTTTCGTCGGGTGCCAACGGACCGATCGGATCTCGGCGCCGGACGGCCCTTGCAGAGTCTCGGCGCTCGCCGTCGCATCAACCTGCCAGACGACGACCGCGCCGGTACTCGTACCTGCGGCTAAATGACCGCCATCCGGCGAAACGTCAATATCCGTCAGAGCCGGTTCACCGGGGGCTTCGAGCGCGAAAACCGTTGTGTCGATCCCGTCGATAGACCACCGTTTGACCACCCCGTCGATGTCCGTCGAGACGATGGTGTTGCCATCCGCCGACCACACCAGCGCCATCACCGTGTTGGCATGGCCAAGCAGGCGCTGCGCGATTGCCGGGCGGTCCTGTTCGCCAAGATCCCATATGCAGATCGCAAAACCGTCACACGTCACTGCGAGCAGCGGCTGATCCGGCCGCCATGCCATCGCTGTGATACTCTCCTCCTGTTCCGGCAGTTCCTTCACGTTCGCGCTGGCATCAATCAGGAAGAGCCTGCCATCGATGCTGCCGGCGGCCAGTCGTCCCCCGCTTTCCTCGAAGGCCAGCGATCGCAGCCGTGGGTCGCCGTCGAGGCGAAGGGACATTGGCGCGGCCAAATCTTTCAGATCGACGATCAGGAGTTGCCTGTCCTGGAGCGCCAGCGCCGCTCGGGAAGCGCTTCCGTCGAGCTGAAGTACGGTGGCGTAGCCGTCGGCGAGTATCGTCTTGTCGCAGTCCACAACGCCGACGCCGCCTTCACATGAAACAACACTGATGGATTGGTCGGTTTGCGACGCGGCAAGGACCCGGCCGCCATCCGCCGCGATTGCAGCCTTGTCGATGTCGCCAACGATCCGCTCTTCCGCAACAAGAGCGCCTGCCGCGTCAAACCAGAGAATCCGACCATCGTCGACAGCGACAACCGCACCACCCACTCCGGTCATGGCAAGTCCACGGACTGCCGGTGGGTTGGGGCCGCCGCGAATGTCGTCGCCGACGGCCGCAAAGAGCCGCGGCCCGCGCCGGTCACCTATCGGCCAGGCATGGAGCCGCCCGTCGAGACCGCCGATCATCACCTCGTCGGCACCCGAGACGCGGGCAAGAACATTCGGCATGAGATCGGCGGCAATGCTCAGCGACAAGTTCGGCGACACCGCCATTGTCACACCCAACAGCGATGAGCGGGTCTCGTTGGTTGACAGTGTGTCCATGGCCTGGACCGCGGCAACCGCTGCATTACCCGGATCGCCCTCCTGAAGCAGATCGCGCGACCGGAGGGCAAGCAGCGTGGCATCGGCACCGCGCTCTGCGGCCACGGTTTCGCGCTCGGCAAGCTCGAGCCGCTGCTGCGCAGTCCAAATCAGCCCGCCGGCGACGGCCATCACTCCGACGATCGCGATGCCACTCAGCACGAGGGCACGCCGCATCAGCCGGCGGCGACGCTCGACCGCTGTGGCGTGATTGCTGCTTGCCTGGATGAAGTGTTTTTCCGGTTCATTCAGCGCCGTGGGGTGATCGTCGAGCCATTCCCGGGCGCGGTTGAGGAGAAGGCCCTGGAGCAGAGCCGATGTCTTGTCTCCCTCTGCCGCGCGCTCCCAGTCCTGCAGCGCCCGATCCAGCTGCATGCGTCCGATCAGAAAGTCGCGCTCCTCATCGAGCCATCCCCTGAGCCGTGGCCACTTCCGCAACAGTGCTTCATGGGCCGGCTCGACGATGCGGCGCCCGGCATCGTCAGCGAAGATCACAAGGCGGGCACGCGCCAGACGTTCAAGGACGGGGATTGCTTCGTCCGGCAGGCTGTCGACATAGGCTGGACGCCTGAAATACTCACCTTCATCGTCGATGCGCACCATCCTGCCGACAAAAGCCTCGCGAAGCGCTGCCAATTGCAGATCGGAAAGCTGTAGTTCGGACAGCACCTCGTCGGCACGGCGGCGCACAGAGTTTTCAAGTGGGTTGAGCCCCGAGGCCTGATCGCCAAGCAACGCATAGTGGTCGGCGGACAGCAACCGCTGGGAGTCGGCGTCGTGATGGCCGACATAACGGTCATAGAGTTCGCGCAGGGTGAAGGCGAGCAACGGTAGCGCGTCTTCGGTACCGGCGTCTTTCGTAGCCGCAACGACCAGGGCTTCATCGACCTTCAGTCCGGCAATCCCGGCGGGACCCTCAATGATCTGGCGCACACGCGACAGCGCCATCGGCCCCAGGGAGAACTCGGCGAAGCGAAAGTGCCCCTCGGCGGCCTGTTGCAACCGACCGAGGAAGTCCGAACGGAGAGACAAAAGTGTGACGCACATTTTCGCGTCGTCGGCCGCGGTCTCGAGCAGATTGAGGAAACGAGCCGCTTCCTCGTCCGGCGCGACCGTGAACAGTTCTTCAAACTGGTCAACGGCAATCAACAAATGCGATTCACGCGAGCCGGCAACCGTCTGAAGTGCCTCCGTAAGATCGTCGAGGGCCGAAGCGCAGTCCTCCGAAACGAAGCGGCCGCGCCAATCACGCCACTCCTCCGGCCTGCCCAGCGCCTCACAGGCGGACCGGGCAAACTCGCCGACGGGATCGCGCCGCGGACGAAAAGGCGGCAGGATGATCCAGTTGCGCCGATCGCGCTCAAGGCGCGGCAGGACGCCGGCGCGCATGAGGGAGGACTTACCGGAGCCGGAGGCTCCAAGGAGCGCGATGACATTCGGGGCACCCTGGACCCGACGGGCACTCAGCCGCTCGATCAGGTGGCGAACGTCATCGTCCCGACCAAAGAAGATTGCGGCGTCTTCGGCTTCGAAAGACAGCAGTCCCGGATAGGGTGGGCGGTGCGCATCCCACGGGAAACCTCCCTGAGTGTCGAGAGCCAGCTGAGTGAGTTCACGCCCAAGTTGCTCGAGCCCACCCTCCCGATCCTGACGGAGGTCGAGCTGCTGGATGTCCGGAGCGACGAATCGCTCCCCGCCGGGCGCGACGATCACCGGGAATATCGCTTTGCCGAGGGCCCGCGCCTGGGTGAATTCGGCGAAGCACCATTTGCTCTCCAGCCAGTTCGACGTGAGGATCAGGATGACGGCATGGGCACTATCAATTTCCCTGTAGAGCGTGCGCTCCCAGTTGGTTCCCGGCGGGATACCGGTGTGTTTGTCGATATCCAGAAACGTCTCGTCGAAGCCGCTCGCCCGCAGCCACCCCATGATGTCGGTTGCAATTGCGTTGTCCAGATTGGAGTGGGAGACAAAAATTCGCGCCATCGGCTCTTCAGGCGCGCCCCTGCCGCTCACATTTCACTGGGCGGGACAGCGGTGGCGATGTAACTCCGCCGATCATTGTGCTGACCTCCGCTGCGCCCGCCACGATTGCATTTACCAAAAACAGGTCTCAGAATACCGGCAAAGGTACGGTCGAGGGAACCGTCACGATGCCCCATCGCTGCCAAAGACGGCAATCCGTGCGGGAACCGCTTCTCGCGTTCGCCACTCTGCTGTTGGCGTTTGGCATGCTCACTGTTCTTTCAGGTGACAAGGTCGCCGCACAACCGGGCGGGCTGAAGGTCAGCATTTACGTCGACCGAAAGTCGAACAAGGCGTTCAGGAAAGCCGACCAGGAACTACCCTCACATACGTATTCGGCGACCAACGCCGAAGGTGAGGTGTGGCTTCGGCTCAAATCCGAAGAGTTGTTGGGTCTGTGGAAAGGAAACCTGCCGATCCGCGCCGACGGACAGAGCCTGTCGATGTCTCTGTTCGAGGCCGCCCGCCAGTTCGCGCCGGTGTTCCTGATCATTGACCTTGCCAATGAAGGTGGCCGAGCCGTCCAGATCGCCAATGTCTATTTCGAACTCGAACGGTCGAGCAGCGATCTCCAGCCTTACGTAACGATGTGGGGACCGGGCGCACTCGATTTCGCTGCGCAGAATTTCGCACCGGGTTTCTCACTCTACAACTACGGTTGGGGTCGTGTTGAAGACGCCCGGCTAACCTATGCGTTCGGCGATGAAACCGGGCCGCTGACCGGCAGCTTCACAGTGGAATTGGGCTCGTTCGACGACTCGATCGACGCAACGGCGCTGCCGGGCCTGCAAGCGCTCGGCGTCAAAACCGAGAGTCTCCAGAACAAGAGCTTTGAGTGCGGTGGTAACGATCACCAGGCGTGCCTTGCTCGCTGGATGGGTTCGGACCTGCTTGGCGGGCTGGCTGATTCCAGCTTCACGCGCGGCCAGTACATCTTCACCCGAGCCTGGGGCGAGCTCACCTACACCTGGACCGACATCGCCGGCGGCAAGAACCTGAGGGTCTCGCCCGTGTCGATCGACCTTCCCCTCATCTATGTCGGCGTCCAGTCGGAATTCGGCGCAGCGGGGCCGGTGGAGCGTGGGTTTCCCACAACCCGGCTGCCGCTCGACCAGAGCAACCTGCGGCTGCCGATCAACTACGCAGAGCGGCTCGCCCCCGGCGAGGCCAAACGGATCGCACTCAATCTGGTAGCGGACAGGGCATCGTCCCACCGCTTCCGATTTGTCGTCGGGTTGGTCGACGGATCAGAGTCGTCGTCGCCGGTCATCAATCTCCAGTATTTTGTCCCCCGCATGCAGTATTACGGGGATTAGCCGAAGTGCCCAACGCGGTCAGACCGTGGCGTATCCTCGTAGGCGTCCATTCCGTTCCCGCCGTAGTGGCGCTCGCCATTGCCACACTCGTTGCCGGCTTTGGCATGGCGACATCAGCACATCCGGCGGGCAATGGAAGGAGCGCGGCCAGTTTGTCTGGAATGCTAAAGACCGGGCACTCATGCGGAAAGTTTTCCGGGTTTGGGACCCCGCCCCGCACCTCGACCTCGATTTCTTCTGGGAAGGCCGTCATGAGGATTCCGACAGGGGAGCAGTCGGCGGTGAAGGCCGCCTGATCTGGCTGACCAAGGGGGCGGCTGCCTATGACCGGAACGCGATCTACAGCGAGTATCGCGGCGAAATGGCCGACGGCCGCCCGGACGGGGTCGGCACATTGACGTTCCGCTCGGGCCGCGAATTCGAGGGAACCTGGATAAGCGGCGACATGACCGGGCACGGCATCCTGCGCTATGAAAATGGCGACGAGTACACTGGCGGCTTCCGCGCCAACAAGCCGGACGGCCTCGGCCGCTACGCGGCAGTCGACGGTACGCGGTTCGAGGGTCGGTTCATCGATGGCGAACGACATGGACCGGGAATCCTGATCACGCCGAACGGTGAGCGTTGGCATTCGATCTGGCAAGACGGTAAAGAGATCCAGCGCACGCTTGAGGACAGTGAGGCAATTGAGCTCGCTCAGCGAAGCGGTTTGGAGGTGAGTGTCTACTCCGACCGAAAGAAGAACAAGAAATTCAAGCGAGGTGGTCGGGATGACGGGTTCTCACGGTTTGTCTACTCCGCATCAAACGACGACGGGCACTGTCATCATCAGGCTCGCCTCTGACGCCACTATGGATCGATGGAAGGGCGACGCCACGCTCGGTGACAATCCGGATGAGTTGTTCATGGACGACATCCGCCAGTTCTCACCCGTTTTCATTGTAATCGACATCGTCAATAGCAGCGCGAAGACGATCCAGATCGTGGGCGCCTACCTCAGGATCAAGGAAAGCTTTGCGGATCGACAACCCTATTTGATCGCAGTTGACGGGCGAGGATGCGACGATCTGGACCTTGAGCGCGCCTATGAGGTGATCAATCGCGGCTGGGGCGCTGCGGAGGACGTTTCGGTCACCTACGCGTTCGGCGAGCCGGTTCAAACCGCGGAGGACGTATTCGCTTACCGCGGCGGCACTATCGAAAGCTCAGCGCACTTCTCCGTAGTGGAAGGCATTGTCGGCATGGACGCCGACCTTTCGAGGCTCAAGGCCGGTCACACATGCGCCGACCCGGCCGACATCAATGAATGCGTCGCCGATGTCCAAAACTCGGGAATGCTAGGCAGACTCGCCGACAGGGTCACCGAAACGTGGGGAACGGTTATGGTGCCGGTTCAGGGTACCGTCGACTATACGTGGGTCGATCACGAGGGACTGTCGCAGCAGCGCCGTTCCCCGATCTCGGTCGAAGCGCCGCTGTTGGACCTTTCGGGCCCCGAATGTGGTGCCGCCGGGGTGGTTCAGCGCGACTATCCGACCGTGAAGCTTCCGCTCGACAAGAAGGACGTTCGCATACCGATCAGCTACCGGGCCACTCTCAAGCCCCGTGCCAACAAGCGGCTCGCGCTCGGCCTGGTTACCGACAAGTCGTCGCGACATCTGTTTGACGTCGTCCTGGAGACCGCTGACGGCAGCACGATCGTGTCTCCGCCGATCGATCTGCTCTACTTTCTCCCGCGCCTGCCGACCTACAACTGAGCCTGGAACAGACTCGGTCAGTTGAGGTCGACCGCGGGTCGCGCGGCCAGCGCCGTGTCGTAGAGGTTCGGAATCGGTAGAAGGCGCGTGAAGAAGGTGCCCTGTGGGAAAAAGCGAACCTCCAGCACGGCGCCGGAAGACTGCTCGCCGGGCTGGTCAAAGAGGAGATTGCCGAGGGAGTAGACAAGCTGGGCCTCGCCGCCCGCAAGAGCAGCGATGCCCTCGCCGGCGACATGGGGATGGGCGCCAACGATCAGCGAGACTGCGGCGCGGCGGAGTGAATTGGCCAGGTGCAGTTCACGCGCCCCCGGCAAAACCTCGAACTCCCTGCCCCAGTGCACGAAGGCCGCAAGCGGCGGTCGTGCGTCCGACCGCATGATGAGGTCCAGGTCGTCATCGGTGATCCGCTCGGTGGCGGGGCGCTCGGTGTTGGAAAGGTCGCTCAGGCCGACCAGGCGCAGCGGCCCCAGATCAACCGTCTGGCCGGCCTCCACGACCTCGACACCCGCGCCGCGAAGAGCCCTAATCATGTCAGAGCGGGCCGCCGGTCCGAGATCACCGCTGTGGTTGTTGGCCAGACCGACGGCACGAATGTTGAGTGCGTCGATCCACGACAGCGTCAGCTCTTGCGGCATCGCCAGCGTCACCGGTCCGAGCCCGGTCGGAATCTCGGGCACCATGACGCCCTCGAGATTGACGATCAGCGGGCAGCCCTTAAGGATGGATGCGGCTGTCCGCAGTAGTTCGGCACGAACCTCCTCTTGCGACAGCAGCGGCGCCATGTACCTGCCGAAGAACGTATCGCCCGCGAAGCAGATGATCTCCCCGTCGACATACCCGGCGTCATCGACCGTCGCCGCGTCTTCCGGCGCCGGAAAGATCTGAACGATATAGCTCGTCGTTTCGGTCTCGGTTCGGCCGGTATAGTCTTCCAGATTCGCATTGGCGATCACGACCGGCCTTGTCCGGAAGTGCTCTGCCTGAAGTCGCATCTGGATGTATTGACCGCCGCGTGAGTCGATGTGTTTCGGCTGGTCCAACCGGGCTATTCCTTCAATGTCGCCGGCCGAGAGCAGGTTCAGCACCTCCTGGTCGCGGCGGATCGCTTCAGCGAGCGGCAGATAATGGGAGAAGTCCGTTGACTGGACGATCAGCGTCCGTTTGGTGATCGACGGGGCGAGGTCGACAAGGAATTGCTCCCAATCGGCGACGGTCGAGCGAATGGCAACGGTTACGGCAATGACCGGCGTATCCGGGAA
>JAAEOR010000629.1 GCA_024222895.1 Hyphomicrobiales bacterium
CACCGATGACGCCAACGCCCTGTTCCAGGTCATCTCCCAGCGCTACCTCAAAGCCTCGATCATCCTCACCACCAACCGAGGCGTCGGGTCCTGGGGCGAGATCTTCGACGACACCACCATCGCCGCCGCCATGCTCGACCGGTTGTTGCACCGCTCCGTCGTGTTCAACATCACCGGCGACAGCTACCGCCTCCGCCAACACCAAGCCCACAACCGACAACTCACGAGAGGAGACCACCACACCTAGAATCAGATCACCCCAGGGTGGGGAATGTCGATGAGCACAACCGGGGAATTCCAGCGAGCGGCGTCAACGATCCGAACCGCCCCCTCACAGAACTCCGGGTCGTACTTCCGTCGTGTCTCTGACATGGCCTCTCCTCACAGAAGATGCCTCCACACTTGGGACTGTCAGGAACTTTGTGTATCGGGCGTGATCTGAGGGTCCGCAGCTGAGTGCTGTGGTCCGGGAAGGATCATGTCCATGACTGATTCGAATCTGCCGGCGGTGCCGGCGAACGCGTTGCCTGATGAGGCAGCAATG
>JAAEOR010000630.1 GCA_024222895.1 Hyphomicrobiales bacterium
ACCGCAAGGGCGAAGCCCTGATGCTGGAACTCCCGGTCATTACGAATCTGAGCATCGCTGCGCTCGAAGAATTCGCCCGGTTCGGAGTTGTCGATGTCAATCGCGAACGGGCTGCCGGGCAAAACTATGTCGACCGCTTCCAGATTCGCACGCCCACCCTCTATCAGGAGGTGAAGAACCTCTCCGGCGGTAATCAGCAGAAAGTGATGTTGGCCCGCTGGCTGATGCGCGGGCTACGGGTGATCGTCGTCGACGAGCCGACCCGCGGCATCGATGTGGGTGCCAAGACGGAAATCTTTACGCTGCTCGATCAGCTCGCGGCGGACGGCCACACCGTGGTGATGATGACGTCGGAGATGCCGGAGCTGCTGGGATTGAGCGACCGGATCATGGTGATGGCCGAAGGACGGATCACAGCGACACTCGCCCGGGACGAGGCGACACAGGAGAAGATCCTCGATGCCGCAATCGCCTAGCGCTGGCCTGGCCCAGACACGCGCCAATCCGGTGAGCGACGTCTTTGCCGCGCTGTCGCGGCAGAACGAGATTGCCCTCGTCATCTCCCTGGTCGTGCTGATCCTGTTCTTTTCGTTGGCAACCGATCATTTCGGCACCGTCCGGAACCTGACCAACGTTCTCGGGCAGGCGTCGCTGGTGATGATCGCCGGCATCGGTGTCGCCATCGTCTTCATGTCCGGTGAAGTCGATATCTCGGTCGGGTCCCTGCAGGCTGCCGTTGCGATCCCGTTGATTGTCATCATGAACGAAACCGGGTCGCTGGCGCTCGGGCTCGGAGCCGCGCTCTGTCTCGGCCTGATCGTCGGGGTGATCAACGGCTACCTCTCTGCCTATGTCGGCATCAACTCATTGATCGTCACGCTCGGAATGCTGTTCATTCTGCGCGGCTGTGTCTACCTCTATACGGGCAAGACGGCGATCCCCGACGACATCTACCTCGAGAGTTTCTTCGCCATCGGCAATGAGCGCCTGCTCGGCACAATTCCCTATCCGGCATTGATCGCCTTCGCGCTCCTGTTCATCTTTATGTACATCATGCGCTACCGACCGTTCGGACGGAAAGTCTACGCCGTCGGCGGCAACGCCGAGGTCGCACGCCTTGCCGGCCACAATGTGCGAGCGATCAAGTTCACCTGTTTCGTCATCTCCGGTGTCCTGGCAACCGTCGCCGGTGTGTTGCTCGCCTCCCGCCTTGGCTCGGCGGTTCACGTCGCCGGACTGGGGTTCGAATTCCAGGTGGTCGCCGCTGTCGTTCTCGGTGGCGTAAGCCTCTCCGGTGGGGTTGGCACATTGTTCGGGATGGCGCTGGGCGTACTCATTCTCCAGTATCTTTCCAACGGACTGGGCATGCTGAATCTGCCGACCGAGTGGCAGCTGGTCATCACCGGTTCGATCATCATTGTTGCGGTCGCTTTCGACGAGCTGAAGCGACGGCGGGCAGGTTAACGGGCCACAGGATGCGCACATCCGTTTTTATCGTGTTGTCGAAGGTCGGAAGAGGGCGCCAATCCTCCCCCGATCTTTCGGGGGAGGGGGACCAGCCGAATGGCTGGTGGAGGGGGCGCTGCACTCCCGCACCTAAGAACCTGCCGGCCATGGAATCGAAAGGTGTACCGGGTTCCGATTGTCGACAGGATGGTCGGAGGATGACATGGTGGACAGGTGCTGCGTCCTTCGAGGCCGCTTTCAGCGGCACCTCAGGATGAGGTCGGGGGAGTTTCTCGTGACCGATGCGGATTGCGCTCTCAGAGCCCACACCAACGACCTCATTCTGAGGTGCGAGGGCGGAAGCCCGAGCCTCGAAGAACGCACTGCGTCACCGTCTGCCGAACGCAATCTCTTTCATCACCGGGGATCGGTCACGGCCATCCACGAATTGGTGCTGTTTGCCCGCATCGAACGAGAAATGTGCATCCCGTAATGGTTGGCAGGGGAAGGAACATCAGATGGGTCGACTTGAAGGCAAGGTCGCGGTCATTACCGGCGCGGCGGACGGTATCGGTCACGCTATCGCCGAGGGCATGGCGGGCGAGGGCGCCCGGCTCTTCATCTCCGATATCGAGGATGAGAAAGGGGAGGCGTTTGCCGGGGCTCTGCGCGAGGCCGGCCATAACGTCCGCTACATCCACTGCGACGTCTCCTCCGACGGCGACATGGCGAACCTTCTCACGACGGCAATCGACGAGGCCGGCCGGCTCGACGTCATGGTCAACAACGCTGCGATTGCCATCGGCGGTTTTCCGATCCACGAGATGACGGAAGAGCAATGGCACCGTTTGATCGCAGTCAACCTGACCAGCGTCTTTCGTGGCTGCAAGTATGCATTACCCCAGATGATCGCTCAGAAAAGCGGCTCGATTATCAACATCGCCTCGGCCCAGGGGCATGTCGGACTGGACGGCTGGACTGCGTATGCCGGCGCCAAGGGTGCGGTGATGTCGATGACCCGGCAGATGGCGGTGGAGTTCGGCCCGGATAATGTCCGCGTCAATTCAATATCGCCCGGTACGATCAACACGCCGATGAACGAGAAATTGGTTGACGAACTCGGCGAGCACCTGTCACGGGCCTGGGTCAAGATGCATCCGATTGGTCGGATCGGGCTGCCGGAGGAAGTCGCCGAGGCGGCGATCTATCTCGCCAGCGATGCGGCGGGATTCACAACCGGGATCGACCTGCGGGTCGACGGCGGACTGACCGCCGCGCCTCGCTACGTTCCGGATCTGGTTTGAGTAGGACGGAGGGTCCCATGGACGGCGGTTCTGGCATGCAAAAAGCCCTGGAAGGGGTGACCATCCTCGATTTCAGCCACCTGCTTCAGGGGCCGTTCGCAACACAGCTTCTCGGCGATCTTGGCGCCAATGTCATCAAGATCGAGCGGGCGGGTCCGGGGGATCTGTTCCGCTCGATGACATTCTTCGCCAAATGGGTCGGCGGTTCGGAGAGCCCCAACTTTCTCGCCTGGAACCGCAACAAGCGGTCGATCGCGCTCAATCTCAAAAGCCCGAAAGTGCACGACTTGATCATGGAGATGGCCAAGAAGGCCGATGTGGTCGTGCAGAACTTCCGACCCGGTGTGTTCGACCGTTTGGGCTATGGCTATGACGATTTCAACGCGGTCAACCCTCGCATCGTCTACTGCTCCGGCTCCGGTTATGGCGAGGACGGTCCCTATGTCGACCGACCGGGGCAAGACATGCTGCTCCAGGGCTTGACGGGCCTGGCGTCCAACACCGGGCGCGGCGACCAGCTGCCGGTACCCGCCGGCGCTGGCCTGGCCGATCAGATCGGCGCGATGAACATGGTCTACGGTATTCTCGCCGCACTCTATTGGCGCGAAAAGACCGGCAAGGGTCAGAAGATCGAAGTGAATCTTCTCGCCGGGATGCTTGCCCACCTTGCCCAGGAATATGTCGCTGTCCTCAATCTCGGTGAGGACCTGGAACGCCCCAAATCGGGCATCGGCCATCCCGGGATACAGGCACCATTTGGTATCTACGAGACCAGGGACGGCCATGTGTCGATCGCCATGAGCCCGTTCAAGACCCTTTATGAAGCCCTCGAGGCGCCGCAACTGGCGGTCTATGACGACCTGGAAACGCTGTTCGACAAGCGTGACGAGGTCTGGGAGAAGGTGAACGAGGAGACCAGGAAGTTTGGCACCGACGACCTGCTCGAGCGCCTGCTTGCGGTCGATGTGTGGTGCGCGGAAGTCAAGGACATTCGTCGGGCGGCCGAAGACCCGCAGGTCCGGCACATGGGCTTGATCACCAGTTACGACCATCCGAAGGGCGGCAATGTGAAGGTCGTTGCTCCGGCAATCCGGATGAGCGAGACACCGCCATCCATCGACCGACCGGCGCCGATGATCGGCGAACATGGGCCGGAGATTCTCGCCGAGTTCGGCGTGCCTCAGTCCGAGATCGACGAGCTGATGGCGTCGGGCGACATGACGATCGAGACATGAGATGACGGCGGCCCCCGAAACGCTGTCGGTGGAGCACCACGGTCCGGTTGCGATCGTCATCTTTCGTCGCGGTGATCAGCTCAACGCGATCAGTAAGGCGATGCAGGAGGAGATCATCGACATCTTCACGCGGCTGGGGAACGACGCTGACGTTCGGGTGATCGTCGTCACCGGCGAGGGCCGCGGGTTCATGGCCGGCGCCGATATCAAGGAATATGCGGCGCAGAGCGACGCCGAGTTCGAGGCGTTCCAGGCGCGCGGTGTCGATATGTATGCCGCGATCGAGGCCAACCCGAAGCCAGTGATCGCCGCCGTCAACGGTTTCGCACTCGGTGGTGGATTCGAACTGGTGCTGTGCTGCGATATCGTTGTCGCGGCTGCCGATGCGAAGATGGGCCTGCCGGAGATCAAGCTTGGCCTGGTCCCCGGTGGCGGCGGTACCCAACGCGCGGTGCGGGCGGTCGGCGCCAACCGGACCAATTATCTATTGATGACCGGCGCAATGCTGACGGCGAGCGTTTTCGAGCAGTACGGACTGGTCAACGAAACGACGTCTCCTGAGGACTTGATGCCGCGAGCGATGGCGATCGCCGAAGAGATCGCAGCAGCCGAGCCGGAGGCAATTCGCCATCTCAAGCGGCTGACCACGCTCGCAACGGAAGTTGACTTGGCAGATGGCCTGGCGGCCGAGCGCGACGCGGTCTGTGTGCTGTATCGGACCGAGCAGGCCAAGGAAAAAGTGCAGGCGTTCGC
>JAAEOR010000631.1 GCA_024222895.1 Hyphomicrobiales bacterium
ACCGGGACAAAATTCCAGCCATCCCGGCGTAGTGGTGTCGAACCGTTTCTGGCAATGGAGGTGCTGCAGGCGGCATCCGAGCGCGAGGAGGCGGGCCATAACATCGTTCATATGGAGGTCGGACAACCCGGCGTCCCTGCACCCGGGCCGGTGCTTGAGGCCGCGCGCCGCGCCCTGGATGACGGATATTTCCGCTACACCGAGGCGCTTGGCATCCGTCCACTCAGGGAGCGGATCGCGGAGCACTATCGGAAGACCTACGGCATTGATGTGCCGCCTTCGCGCGTGGCGGTAACCACAGGCTCGTCCGCAGGATTCAATCTGGCCTTCCTTTCTGCCTTCGATCCCGGTGACCGGATTGCCTTGGCGACGCCCGGCTATCCGGCCTATCGCAACTTGCTCGGCGCGCTTGGCCTTGAAGTGATCAACATCGAGACCAGCGCGGACACCGGCTATATCGTGACTCCGCAGTTGCTCGATGCAGCCCACGCCGATGCGCCTCTGGCCGGTGTCCTGATTGCCAGTCCCGCCAATCCGACCGGAACGGTTATGCAGCCAAACGCGCTTC
>JAAEOR010000632.1 GCA_024222895.1 Hyphomicrobiales bacterium
AAAACGCCCGCGGCGCGTGACTATTCGATCGGCGTGAGCGCACGCAGTGCCCATTCCTCCTTTCGCGCACCGGACGCGTAGTCGATACGGGAGGTTCTGGTCAGCGAAGCCTCCAGGGCCGTGTTCATTACCCAGGCTTGACCGCGCGGAAACTCCTCTGCCAGCCGGCCTTCGATCTGGGCGCCGTCGGTTGCCTCGAAGCGAAATGTTCCCCTGGCGTCATCGATGCCGACCAGCTGGCCTTCCGCGTTAAGCCTCTCCGTTTCGCTGTCATGAGCTGACCCGATCAAGCCCTGGAGCGCAGCTGCCTGGCTGCGCGAAAGCGTCGTCATCCGTGCACGATCACGGGACTTGCGCCAACTGATCGATGTGCGCAAGGCGCCCGTGGCGCTCATCGTCGCCAATTCGTGCAGCTTGGCCAAGGGGTCAAGTCCGGCCCGCTTGCCAAGGCTCTTCACGTCGCCCATCAGGCGGAGCTCGAACAAATCAAACATCAGCTCCAGGGCAAGATCCAGGTCACTTCGAATGGCCAGAAGGCGATCGTTCGGAATCGAGAGCGAAACCGTATTGGTTTGTCCTGGGTCGGCGGCGAAGATCATCGAGGTTACGCTCTCGCCATTCGTCGCGGCTGCATTGCCGGCAGGAGGGTCGCCACGTACGGCATTGACGACGCCAGTAACGATCGCCTGAAGCAGGATTATTGTTCGCGCAATGGTTGCCGCGGGTGGGGATCCTCCGTCTTCGTGTTCGACACGGAGTTGGATCAGATCAAGCTGGTTGGCGGACAGTGTGCTGTCGAGCACTTTTTCGAGATCGCGCCGACGCTTGGCGAGGGCGGTGAGGTTCGCCCGGGACGCAGGATCGGGAGCCCCCCACTCGGCCAGCTCGTTCAGCTCCTTAAGGGTCCGGTCCGTGTCACCCAGATCGTTGAGAATGTCGTTGAGGGGATTCACGATCGTTCCAGTGTCGGCACGAGAACTTCGGCGACCCCTCTTTTTGGTGCTCGGCTCGTACAGAACTGGCGCATCCAGTATCGCATGACGATGTCGTAATCGTCTCGGTTCGCATCGACGACAATGGCGTAGTTATCGCAACGGTGCCGCGCTTTGAGGGGTTCAGTGCTGAACCACTCAAAAAACTCTCGCTGTTCGGCTGATAGCGACCGAAAAACCGATTCGACCAGGACCATCGAAACCGAAAGATGGCTGGGGCTGGGAGCCTGGGTGAGGAAGTCGCCGGCGATCCACAGCTTTGCGGGAATGCCGGTCTGATTAGCCAGCGTGACGATCGTGGACACGGTTTCCATCAGTTCCGGGCGAGTCTTGGAGCCGGGGAAATAGTCGACGCAGAGACGCTGGAGTCCGGAGACATCGGTTTGATGGAATCCAACCGGCAGGAGCGGGGGGAAAGGCCGTTGGTGTTGATGATCGGACATCATCGTCAAATGTGTGTGACCGGCGGAAGTACCCGCCAATCGTTCCTTGGTCAGATTTGTTGGAGGCGAAGTCTATCCGAATAATGAACCCGCTGGCGCAGTGTCAATCTGCACCAATGCCCTATCGGCCGGTCAATGGGTCTTCGAGTGGACCTTTTGGCTAGCGAATGATCTCGCCGCGGTCGAGCAGAGGGCGTCCAATTGAGCGATAGGCGAAGCCATGGGAGCGGACTTCCGCAGGCGGATAGATGTTGCGCAGATCGACCAGAACCGGTTCAGCATTCATGACGGACTTCAGCCGTTTGAGGTCGAGGGCACGGAACGATTCCCACTCGGTGACTAGAACAAGGGCGTCTGCGCCGGTGGCGCATGCATAGGGATCACTGGTGAGGTTTACCCCGGAAAAGAGGGGGGCGGCCTGATCCATACCCTGGGGATCGAAGGCGCGCAGCGAAGCGCCTGCGGCCTGCAGTGGCGGCACCAGGGAGAGTGATGGCGCTTCGCGCATGTCGTCGGTGTTAGGCTTGAAGGTAAGACCGAGTAGCGCCACCGTACGGCCTTTCGCTGAGCCTCCGAGGGCCTCGACAACGCGATCGGCCATTTCGGTCTTTCGCGCTTCATTGATTTCGTTCACCATCGAAACAATTCGCAGCCCCGCACCGGCTTCCTCCGCGGTCCGGATCAGGGCAAGGGTATCCTTCGGAAAGCACGAGCCACCGAATCCGGGGCCGGGATGCAGGAATTTCGGGCCGATACGGTTGTCCAGCCCCATACCACGGGCGATGTCCTGCACATCCGCGCCAAGTTTCTCACACAGATCGGCCATTTCGTTGATAAATGTGATCTTGGTCGCGAGAAACGCGTTGGAGGCGTATTTTATCAATTCGGCCGAACGGCGATCGGTGAAAAGCAGTGGCGCCTGATTGAGATAGAGCGGCCGGTAGATTTCACTCATGACCTCACGACCACGCGGGTCCGTTGTTCCGACGACTATCCGGTTGGGTCGCTTGAAATCGTCGATCGCGGCGCCCTCGCGCATGAATTCCGGGTTTGAAACAACGGCAATGTCCGCGTCGGGCCGCGCGGCGCGGATTGCTGCCTCGATCCGATCGCCCGTGCCGACCGGGACTGTCGATTTGGTGACGACGACGGTGAAGCCGTCCAGCGCAGACGCGATCGCTTGCGCGGCATCATCGACGTAGGTGAGGTCGGCGTGACCATCGCCGCGGCGCGACGGCGTACCCACCGCGATAAAGACGGCATCGGCTTGCGAAACGGCTCCGGCCAGATCGGTGGTAAAGGAAAGGCGGCCTTCGGCGACGTTGGTGGCAACGATTCGGTCAAGGTCCGGTTCGAAGATCGGGATATCCCCGTTCTTGAGCGCGCGAATTCGGTTCTCGTTCACGTCGACACATGTAACAACGTGACCGAAGTCGGCGAAACATGCGCCTGACACCAGTCCGACATATCCGGCGCCGATCATGGTGAGGCGCATGGCAGGCTCCCGTCACTCTTTCGTTGAAGCGGCAGTGTCGCTAACACGGCGATGGGGCGGGCGCCAGCCGGTCACATTGACCCAGCCGAGCCTTTTCGCCGCCGGATTCACATGCTACGAGCGCACGTCACCACAGTTTGAATCGGCATTTCCACGCATGAAGCGCACACTGCTATTCGCCACCCTGGCCATCGGCCTCAGTTCCCTCCAGGCCGGCGCCGAGCGGCTCACCAATCCCGTTGCCGAGTTCTCGGGGCTTGACAAGATCACCGGGCGAATCATCTCGTTTGACGTCTACATTGACGAAACCGTCCAGTTCGGCGCCCTTCAGGTCACGCCCCGGGTCTGTTACAGCCGTCCGCCGACCGAAACCCCGTTGACCGACGCATTCGTCGAAGTCGATGAGATTACCCTCGACCGCAAAGTTCGCAGGATTTTCTCCGGCTGGATGTTCGCAGCGAGCCCTGGGCTCCACGCCGTCGACCATCCCGTCTACGATGTCTGGCTCGCGGACTGCAAGATGTCCTCGCCGGTGGCTCCGCCGTCCCAACGATAGAAGTCGCCGTCCATCTTGATGGCCGTCTCGAGAAGAGCCTGATAGTCGCGGCGATCCACTTCGGTGGCACCGAACTGGGCAAGATGGCGCGTGGTGAATTGCGTATCGAGGAGCTGAAAACCGCCGACCTTGAGACGGGCGACAAGATTGATCAGCGCGACCTTCGAGGCGTCGCGTTCACGGCTGAACATGCTCTCGCCGAAGAATGCGCCGCCAAGGCGCACCCCATATAGACCTCCGACGAGCAGGCCGCCCCGCCATGCCTCGACACAGTGGCAGTGGCCCATGTCGAAGAGTTCCCCGTAGAGCCGCCGGATCCGTCGATTGATCCAGGTCTTTGCCCTTCCGGGTGCGGGGTCGGCGCAACCTTCGATCACGCCTTGGAAGTCGCTGTCGATGCGAATTTCGAATGCGCGATTGGCAACGGCGCGTTTCAGCCGTCGCGGTATATGAAACTGGTCCAGCGGAAGAATTCCCCGGGACTCGGGTTCAATCCAATAGAGCCCGGGGTCATCGGCCGATTCCGCCATCGGGAAAATGCCGACTGCATAGGCCTTGAGCAGGACCTGCGGCGTAATATCAAGGTGGATGTCATCCCGTCCGGCCATGCAATTCGACGCTCGCCGACAACCTTTTCTCCAACCAGTGAATGTCATACTGGCCCGATGCGATGTCGTCGTCCACAACGAGATCGCGAAACAGCGGGATCGTCGTGCGTATCCCGTCGATGACGAATTCGTCCAACGCTCGACGAAGCCGCATCATGCACTCGATCCGCGTGCGTCCGTGGACGATGAGCTTGCCTATCAGGCTGTCGTAGTAAGGCGGTATGCGATAGCCTTGGTAAACCGCAGAATCTACACGGACACCAAGCCCCCCCGGGGGATGGTAGTTGGCGATGCGTCCGGGCGATGCGGCAAAGGTGCGGGGGTCCTCCGCGTTCACCCTGCATTCGATGGCATGGCCTTCGAAGGTCACGTCTTCCTGGTCGAAGGAAAGGCTCCGGCCGCTTGCGATTCGAATCTGCTCGTTGACCAGATCGATGCCGGTGATCGCTTCGGTTACCGGATGCTCGACCTGAAGGCGGGTGTTCATCTCGATGAAGTAGAACTCACCGTTTTCGTATAGGAATTCGACCGTCCCGGCGCCGGAATAGCCAAGCGAGGCAACTGCCTGGGCGACAATCCCGCCGATGCGGACCCGGGCCGCCTCATCGATGGCCGGGGAGGGCGCTTCCTCCCACACCTTCTGGTGACGTCTCTGCAGCGAACAGTCGCGCTCGCCAAGGTGAACGGCGCCGCCCTTGCCGTCACCGAGGACCTGAACCTCGATATGGCGCGGCTTGGCAAGGTACTTTTCGACATAGACAGCATCGTCACCGAAGGCGGCTTGTGCCTCGGAGCGCGCGTTGGCGAGCGCATCCGAAATCTCATCCGGGGACCGGGCGACCTTCATCCCCCGTCCGCCACCGCCCGATGCGGCCTTTATGAGAACCGGATAGCCGATCTCAGCGGCAATCTTGCGGGCGGCAACGTCGTTGGTAACCCCGCCGTCTGAGCCGGGAACCACGGGAATGCCAAGTCGACCAGCAGTGCGTTTTGCTTCGATCTTGTCACCCATGATGCGGATATGTTCGGCGCTGGGGCCGATGAAGGCGACATTATGCGCCTGGAGGATCTCCGCAAATCGAGCGTTCTCGGAAAGAAAGCCGTAACCCGGATGGACAGCATCGGCGCCTGTTATTTCGCAGGCGGCAAGGATTTGCGGGATATTCAGGTAGGAATCGCGAGCAGGCGGCGGGCCGATGCACACGCTCTCGTCGGCAAGCCGCACATGCATGGCATCCCCGTCGGCAGTCGAGTGAACGGCCACCGTAGCGATTCCCAGTTCCTTGCAGGCACGCAAGACGCGCAGGGCGATTTCGCCCCGATTGGCAATCAGGATTTTGCCGAACAGAGGCGACGCCGCGTTCATTCGATGATCATCAACGGCTCGCCATACTCGACCGGCTGCCCGTCCTCTATGAGAATTCGGGTCAGGGTCCCGCTCCGCGGCGCCGGGATTTGATTCATCGTCTTCATCGCCTCAACGATCATCACGGTCTGCCCACTGCGAACGTGCTCGCCAATGTCCACATAGGGACGAGCGCCGGGCTCCGGTGAAAGATAGGCCGTCCCAACCATCGGCGAGAGAACAACGCCGGGATCATCAGCAGGGTCGTCGGTCATTGCCGGCGGTTCCGGGCCGTCTGCGGTCGGCAACGCTGCGGTCACGGGTACTGCGGCGCTGGCCGCCGGCGCCGCGTTGCGTGCAACCCGAATTCGCGTGTCGTCGTCCTGGAACTCGATCTCGGTAAGGCCGGTTTCGGTGAGAAGTTCCGCAAGTTCACGTATCAGGTCGTGGTCGACGCTCTTCTTCTCGTTGCTCATGCGCCCTCTTCAGCCGCGTGCGGCGATCTGCTGCTTCAAAGCCGCGATCGCCAGAATATAACCCGTGGGACCGAGTCCACAGATCACACCGACCGCTACTGCCGAGATGTGGGAATGATGGCGGAAGGGTTCCCGGGAAAAAATGTTGGAAAGGTGAACCTCTATGGCCGGACGTCCGGCGGCTCGAATCGCATCGTGAAGGGCCACGGACGTATGACTGTAGGCCCCCGGATTGATGATGATGCCCTCTGCGGCATCCGCCGCTTCCTGAACCCAATCAACCAGAATACCTTCATGGTTGCTCTGACGAAAGTCGACAACCAGTCCGGCTTCATGTCCGGCGGTCCGGCATTCCTCGCCAATCTCTTCCAGGCTCTTTCCGCCATAGATGCCGGGTTCACGCCGCCCCAGCATGTTGAGGTTGGGTCCGTTAAGGACGAAGATCGTAGACGTCATGACCCGTATTACGTCCGACTCACCGGCGGCGGCTGTATAGCCCGCTCAAGATGGCGTGGTTATAGGGTGTCGGTCGAACGAGGGGAAGGGCAAAGCCGTCCGGGTCCAGGGCAATCGGGTGAAGAAGTCCGTGACAAACCGATGAAGTGCTGAATCTGTCGTGATCCTGTGATTCGATTTTTTGGAGGACGGGGATGGAGACGGCGACATCGGACAGTGGGGCGATCAACGAATCGATCGTTTTTCT
>JAAEOR010000633.1 GCA_024222895.1 Hyphomicrobiales bacterium
CGGGACGTGGGGATGGATTTCGAGTAGCGGCGACTCTATCAGGAAGAGCGGCACGCGCGGGCCCGGAACATTCGTGACGACCATGTTGAACGGTGTTCCCAGCACGATCAGCCGCGCGCCCAGGGAGAGCAACCCGGAGCCGGTCCACTCAGTCGCCTGGGTCAGGATTTCCGCACCGAGCGCTTGCTTCGTTTCCTTCAGCTCTGCCGTGGCCTGACAGATGGTCTCCAACCGGGTGAGCGGATCCGGCTCGTTGATCGGGAGGTCGAGTGTCCAGGCCGAGACCCGGTTGCCGAGGTCGCCCCGCTCGTCCTTGCGGCGCACGCTGACCGGCGCCATGACCCGCAACGATTCGTCGTGCAGGGTCATGCCGCGCGTGTGGGTCAGGTAATGCCGTACGGCGCCGGCGGTCACCGCCAGCACGATGTCATTCACCGTGCCTCCTACGGCTCGTCGCACCTCCTTGATCTCCGCCATCGAGATCGGCGTCCAATCGAGTCGGCGATGGGGGCCGATCGGCTCGTTGAAGGGGAGGGCGCGGGCACCGCTGACATTGCCCAGCATGCGCCCGAGCGCGCGGACGCGCTCGGAAAGGTCGTGGCGATCGTCGTCTTCGTCCCGCAGCAGGCGAGCCATGGCCTCGGCCGCCTGGACCGGCGCGCGTACAACCCGGTTCACCTCGCTCATGCCCAGGGTCGTGGCGCTGGGCGTGTCGCGGGGATGCCAGGGGCGGGTGGGGTCGGGCTTCTCCTGGGGTTCGCTGGTCAGCAGGGCGGAGATCAGCTCGGATCCGGAGACACCATCGACCATGCAGTGATGGACCTTCGAGACCACGGCCAGGCGGTCGCCCGAGAGCCCCTCGATGATCCAGAGTTCCCAGAGCGGCTTCTCCCGATCGAGACGCTGGGAGAAGATGCGGCCCGCCATCCGTTTGAGCTGGCGCTCGTTGCCCGGGCTCGGCAAGCGGGAATGACGCACGTGGTAGTGGATGTTGAAGGAGGCATCGTCGATCCAGACCGGATGTCCCTCGATCGGCGTGCGAGCCAGGCGCTGGCGGTAGCGCGGAATGCGGTCGAGGCGCGAGAGCACGTACTCCTGGATGCGCTCGATATCCAGCGAACCGTCGTCGAGACGCAAAGGTCGTGCATCGTGGATCTGGGTCGACGCCACATGCATGGCCGCATGCGGCTGCGCGTCCTCATAGACGAGGAAGGAGTTGTCGAGCTGCGTGAGTCGGTCGAATGTCTCGGACACGGGTCTCTCTCCTGGCTCTCGGGTTCAGAGCTTGCGCAAGCCTTCGAATTCTTCCTCGATGTCGGCCACGAACGTATGCAGATCCGGCATGGCCTCCCAATCCGCATTGAACCCCCAATGCAGGGCTCCGTTGTAGCTGAGCAAGGCGGTGCCCAGGGCCTGATTCTCGAACAGAGGCACGAGTGGGTAGGATTCGAGCATGTGCGCTCCGTTCAGGAAGACGGGGAAGCCGGGGCCGGGCACGTTCGTCACCACCATGTTGTAGGAACGTCGGGCAGCGGCCAACCGGCTCATGCCGGTGATCAAGCTGGTCGAGGTCCAGTCGCTGAGTTCTTCGAGCACCTGGGTGCCCTCGGCTTGTCGTGAGTTCTTCAGGTTCCGGGTCTCGGCGATGACGCGATCCACACGCTGCTTCGGATCGTGCTCGTCGACGGGAAGCGAAGCGACGAGCATCGATACTTTGTTGCCGAGTGTGCCGCGCTCGTCTTCGGTGCGGGTGCTGACCGGGATGAAGACGCGGAAGTCGATATCGCGGGTGCTGGTGCCTTGCTGCTGCAGGAAGCGTCGAACGGCTCCGCTCACACATACGAGCACTACGTCGTTGATCGTTCCGCCCAGTTTTGCCTTCACCTCCTTCACGACGTCCAGGTCGAAGCGCGTCCAATCGAAACGGCGGTAGGGCCCGATCGGGACATTCAGCGGCGTCTCGGACGCGGGGGCGAGCGCCTTTCCGAGGCCTTCGACGAAGCCGGTTGCCGTCTTGACGGCGGAGTCGATGCCATCGACCGGGTGTTCCAGGGATCGGAAGGCATTGCTCAGGAGCCGCCCAGGCGTTCCAATGCGATGGCGCAGCTCACCGCCCAGGAGTTCGAGGGGGCTCGGGCGAGAACGAGGCCGCCATGTGTGGTGCGTCTCGACAGGGCGGTAGTTCGCATCGGGGCCCATGAATGCGGCCAGCAACTCGACACCGGAAATGCCATCGATCAGGCAGTGGTGAACCTTCGAAATGACCGCGAAGCGCCCACCTTCCAGGCCTTCGACGAACCAGAGTTCCCACATCGGCTTCGAGCGATCGAGCTTCTGGGACATGATGCGGCCGGCCAGTCGTTTGAGGCGGCGTTCGTCACCGGGCAGCGGCAGGGCGGTATGCCGGATGTGGTAGTGGAGGTTGAAGCGGTCGTCGTCGATCCACACCGGGTGGCCCGTGATCGGCGTTGTGTCGAGCTTCTGGCGGAAACGCGGTGCGCGGCGCAGGCCGGTCTCGGCCAACGTCAGGATCTGCTCGAAATCGATGCCCCCGTCCGGGGTGGCCAGCGGGCCGGGTTCGAAGGTGGCGACCGATCCCACGTGCATGTGCACGCCGTCGCTCTCGAGATCGAGGAAGGTGGTGTCGAGGGCGGTGAGCCGGTTGTAGTGGGAATAGGGCATGGTCGCGTTCTCCTCGGCCAATACCCTGCAGGTTTCGAGCCGTCGTCTCGCGCGCTCATCGTGCCCGAGGAATCGCCGCACCTCGTTCGACTCAGTGCGGTGTGGCGAAACGCCTCACCGCGTACCTGCCTTCACTCGAGCAATCGAACGCGGCTGGCATGGACCCGCGTTCGGCGGGGAGGCGGCTTCGGCCCAGGCCCCGCCGGAGAAGCGAACGCGCGCGGTACCGCCTGGATCGTCCTCCGTTTTCTGAAGACGATCCAGGCGGAGTAGCTGCGGCGGCCCCTCGCCCTAGCGAGCCGTCTTCTTGCGGGTCGCCTTCTTCCGGGTTGTCTTCTTGCGCGTGGCCTTCTTGGTCGCGGCCTTTCGGGTCGTCTTCTTGCGCGCGGCCTTCTTGGTCGTGGCCTTGCGAGCCGCCTTCTTCCGCTTGGCTTTCTTCCGTGCAGGCTTTCCGCGCACTGCGCGTTCCAGGCGTCGGTAGAGCTTCTCTGCATCGGCTTCGAGGCGCTTTCGGCGCTTCTCGCCGTCCTTGCGCAGCTTCTCGATCTGCTTCTCCATGTCTTCGAGCTGCTTTCGCACCTCACGAACAGGTTTTCGGATGTTCGGCGGCAGCTCCTTTTCGAGCCGGGCCACGCCCTTGATGAACCAGTTCGAACTACGGGTGCCCGCTCCGCGAGCCCGCGCTGCCTTCTTTCTTGCTGCCATGATGTTCTCCTTCATCGCGGGGGGTCCGCGGCTTGACATGAACGTACCAATGATTCGTGATTCCGTGGAGTGGCCAGGGCCTTCGGCGGGCAGAAGGCCTCCGCTAGGAGTCTGCGCGGTAGAAGCGAGATCGGCCGCGTAGCGTGGGATTCTCGGTTGAATTGTTGCGGTGAGTAGGGTCTGGGGCGCCCGGGACCGCGAAGGCTCCGGATCGGGTGTGAGCCGGGGTTGCCCTGGAAGCCGCCGAGGGTTTCATGTCCACGCCATCTTCCCATTCATCCGTTTGAGGTTCGTAGCCAAACACACGAGGTCCCACTCCCCGGTCACCTTCGTGAATCCTCGCAGGCTGAACCGGTCGAAGCCCAGCACCGACTTGATCCACCCGAACGGTGGCTCGGCCAGATGTTTGCGCTTGCGATAACGATCGCGCGCACGCTTCGTCTGCATCTTCTGGAACATCCGAGCTGAGGCTCGCAGGTCGGGATCCGGTTCCTTTGCGCTCTTGCTCTCCCGCCCGAAGGCGATGTAGCCATCGATGCCTTCGTCTTCCAGGAACTGGAAGTTGGTCTCGGACCGGTAACCGGCATCGCCGAGCACGGACCTGGGCGACGTGCCGGTGTTCGCTTTCACGGCTTCCACGGTGGGGATCAGCTGCTGCACGTCCGAAGTGCTCTGCGTCACCGCCGTCGCAACGATGACGCGATCCACTTCATCCACCACCGTCTGCACGTTGTAGGACTGCTGGTAACCGATCGAGGAGGTCTTCATGATCCGGCTCTCGGGATCCGTGAAGTTGTCCTGGGCGTCCTCCTTCGGCTCCCCGAAGGCCCGCTTGAACGGCTTGCCAGGCTTCCCCGTGCGATCCTGGTCCCCAGGTTCCCGTCCGTTCTTCTCGTCTTCCTCTCGTTGGCGCGCCTCCAAACGCTTCTTCGCTGCCTGGATCGTTGCCAGCCGCTGCTCGCGATTCGACAGCTCCTTCGGCAGCTCGGAGCCTCGCTGGCCCTTGCCGTAGCGCTGGTCTTCCATCGCATCCGTCTTCCCGGCCCGCTCCATCAGCTCCCGAATCTCCTGACGCAGCCGCTTCTCCTCCTGCTTCATCCGCTTGTAGGTCATCGCCTTGCGCTTGCTTGCGTTCGCTCGGACCTTCGACCCGTCCACCGCCACCGTACCCAGCTTCACCAGCCCGGCCTCCCGGGCCATTTGCACCAGCTGCACGAACAGCTCGCGGAACTCCGGCAGGTGACGCTGCCGGAAATCCGAGATCGTTCGGTGCGACGGGAAGTTATCCGCCGCCAACAGCCGAAAGGCCACGTCTTCGTGCAGCTTCGTCGCGATCTTCCGCGATGAGAACGTCCCCGTGGCGTAGCCATACACCAGCACCTTCAGCATCATCCGCGGATCGAAGGCCTGGTTGCCAGGCCCCTCGTCTCCGTAGCGGGCGTCAAAAGCGCTCAGGTCCATCGCCTCGATCGCATCCGATACGAAGTGCGACAGATGATCCTCGGGAAGCCAATCCCGAAGCGAGGGCGGCAGGAGAAGCGACTGGTCCGGCTCGTAGCGTCGAAAGTCTCGCGGCATGGCTCACTCTAGCGAGACTCACCCCTCAATGGCCCTCTGCCGCGCAGACTCCTAGGGCAGACCTTCCAGGACAGGCCCGATGGCGGCACGCTGCCGGGATCGAGCTAGCATGCCCCTCCATCGACCGGAGGGATCTTCATGCGCCGCCTCTTCCTACTCGTCCTGCTCGCCAGTTGGGCGGCGTCGGCGACTGCGCCCGCGGAGGCAATTCCCGTGGATGCGGCGCTCGTCGCCCAACACCTGGCTGAAGCGATCGGATCTTCCCCGGGAAAAGTGGACGGGTTTTCAAGCTGCTGAAGTCATCGTCTCATATTCGTCGGGCGAGTGGTAGCCGAGCGTGGAGTGCATGCGGGTCGGGTTGTAGAAGCCCTCGATGAAGTCGAAGATGGCGAGACGGGCCTGCTCGCGAGTCGTGAAGTCGAAGTGGTAGATCCACTCGGTCTTCAGGGTGTGAAAGAAACTCTCGGCGACCGCGTTGTCCTCGCAGTGGCCGGGTCGGCTCATGCTGCAGACGATGCCGTGGCGGTCGAGCCGGTCCTGGTACTCGGCGCTCAGGTACTGGCCTCCGCGGTCGGTGTGGTGAAGGAGGCCAGGCATCGGTCGGCGTTGGGAGATCGCTCGGTCGAGGGCCTCGAGCGCGAGCTCTTGGAGGGCTCGAGGTGCCGTCGCGTAGCCGACGATCTTGCGGGAGTAGAGGTCGACCAGCGCCGCGAGGAAGAGCCATCCCTCGCGCGTCCGCACCTGCGTCAGGTCGCCGACCCAGACCTCGTTGGGCCGGGAGGCTGCGAAGTTCCTCTGCAGGCGGTCCGGCGGCGCGGGGAGCGTCGAGCGCTTTGTCGAAACCGATCGGAAGCGGCGCGCGGAACGGCCCCGAAGGCCCTCCTCGCGCATGATGCGGGCCACGCGGTGTTTGCCGCAAGGCACCTGGGAGTGTTGGCGATCACGAGAAACCGTAGAAATCTGATCATCTAGCCGTGGTCGCGCGCGAGTGCTGGTTTCTCGTCAGAAC
>JAAEOR010000634.1 GCA_024222895.1 Hyphomicrobiales bacterium
GAGGCGCGAGACTTCGAGGCAGAAAATCGCGCCGACCGACCCAGAGCACAGCAATGCCACAAGCCGTTCGAAACCAGGGCGCTCCGCACAGCCACTGGCGGAGACACCGAGATCGTCGTCGATGATATCAACCGAGGCGAACCCGTAGCCACGGGCCGTCTCAACCAGATCGTATTGCCTGCGCTGGCTCTCTAAATTGACCATGACCTGGGACTGGGTCGATTGACGCACGTAGACAATGGCCTGGCGCTGCAGGAGAGCGGGCGGCAGCACGGTGCCATACTCAACACTCATCTTCTGCCTCCTCCAGGTTGGTCCCCGAGGCCGCCAGCAGGAGTTGAGCGAGCGCCGACAAAACGGCCGCCCGATCCTCCTCCGTCAGTCGGGCAATCGGGTTCGGTTGAAAAGGCAGTGAGAGTTGCGCCGCTTCTGTGCGCTGTTGAGAAGTCATGCTCGGCCTCCATTGTCGATTCTTCATCGACATAGCTTCGCCCGAACCCCAGCGAGCCGAGAACTACGTGCAGATCAAAAAGAGCAGTGGCCGAGGCGACGGGCGCGCCCAAGGTCATCGCCGAACACGTCGCGGCATCGAGAACCCAGGCCGGCGTCAGAATCGCAACACCGGGATCGCGCTCAAGAACTACATACGTCCCATCATCCCTCCGCAGAGAGCGAAAGACCTTAACGTCCAACCCGAAATAGGCATGCCAGCGATAATGGACACGGCGAACCTGCCCGACATGGGCAGAATGAATGGGAACTTGCTCTCGGCCGCAAGAACTGGCTGTTCGCCGGCTCCAATGACGGCGGCGAGCGCGCCGCCGCGATCTATTCTCTCACCCAGACCGCAAAGCTCAACGGCATCAATCCCGAGGCATGGCTGCGTGATGTTCTCGACCGGCTCGCCACCCACC
>JAAEOR010000635.1 GCA_024222895.1 Hyphomicrobiales bacterium
AATATGCTTTGGCTTCGCATCCACACCGACAGCGACGTCATCGGATTGGGCGAGACCTTCATCGGTCCCGAGGCGGTCGAGGCGTACCTTCACGAGACGGCCGCGCCACTTCTGCTTGGAACGGATCCGCTCGCGATCAAACCCGCGTACCGACGCCTGAATGACATTTATGTCGGGTTTGATGGTTCAGGCGTTGAGCAGCGGGGGAACTCCGCCGTCGACATCGCGCTTTGGGATATCCTTGGCAAGACGACGGGTCAGCCGATCGTCACATTGCTCGGTGGCGCATCGCGTCAGGCGATTCCGACCTACAACACCTGCGCCGGGCCAGACTATGTGAGGCAGAAATATGCGCGAACGAGCCCGCAATCATGGTCGCGCGGCGAAGGAAAGCATCAGGACCTGGAGGCCTTCCTGACCAGACCCGCCGCACTCGCGGAAGACCTCCTTGCGGACGGCATATCCGGCATGAAGATCTGGCCGTTCGACGAGGCGGCGATCGAATCGAGCGGCACCTACATCAGCCCGGGCGCCCTTAAGCGCGGCGTGGGTGCCTTCGAGGCCATTCGCAAAGCCGTGGGCGATCGCATGAACATCATGGCGGAGATGCACGCCTTGTGGCTGCCAAAAGTGGCTCTGGAGATTGCGAATGCGCTGCACGACTATGGCGTCTTCTGGTTCGAGGACCCGATCAAGATGCGCTCCATACCTGTCTTGAAGACGTTCACAGAAAAATGCGCCATAGCGGTATGCGCCAGCGAAACGCTGTCCGGCCCGGAGATCTTCGCGGAGATGATCAAACACGAGGCGGTGGACATCGTGATGATGGATCTGGGATTCGTCGGCGGCCTCACCGCGGGCCACCAGATATGCGCCGTGGCTGAAACGGCTCAATTGCCGGCGACCTTGCACGATTGTACCGGGCCGGTCGTCTACACCGCTTCGGTGCATCTGTCGCTTCATGCGCCGAACGCGATCTTCCAGGAGTCCGTTCGCGCCTTCTATGACGGCTGGTATCGCGAGGTTGTCGACGTCCTCCCCGCCATCGCGAACGGCCTTGTCAGGCCACCGGAAGGGGTGGGTCTCGGTCTCGCATTACGCGAAGACGTTTTCGCGCGCCCCGACGTCTCGGTTCGAATGACGGAGAATACCCCCTGACTGCCACGGAAACGACCAGCGCATCGTCGATGATCCGCACCCGTCAGCTACGCCGCACAACGGCTGAACTTTCCGAACTGGGCTTCGGAGGTGCCGCGATCGGCGAGCTGTGGAGCCCAGTTCCCGAGGACCAGGCGACTGGCGCGGTCGCCGCGGCCCTGAACGCGGGGATATCGTATTTCGACACGTCGCCGTGGTACGGGCGCGGCTTGTCCGAGCATCGCCTGGGAACAGTGCTTCGCGGGCGCGATCGCGACAGCTTTGCGTTGTCATCGAAAGTCGGCCGCCTGCTCAGCGCTCCCGGCCGCGGCCGGGAGGTCGATCGGACTCCATGGCACGGCGGACTGCCCTTCGAACACCGCCACGACTACTCCTACGACGGCATCATGCGTTCCTTTGAGGACAGCCTTCAGCGTCTTGGGCTAACCCGCATCGACTTGCTTCTCATCCACGACCTGGATCATTGGCACCACAAAACCGACGTCCGCGTGAACGCTTACATGACCCAGCTTTATACCTCCGGCTGGCGGGCTCTGGAGGAACTGAAGCAGAGCGGCGCGGTGGCCGGGATTGGTGCTGGCATCAACCAGCCGGGCACCATCAGCCAGTTCCTCGATATGGTTGATCTTGATTTCTTCCTCATCGCGCTTTGCTACACCCTCCTCGATCAACCGATCTTCGAAACCGAGATGGCACAGGCTGAGGCCAGAGGTGCCGGCTTCATCATTGGCGGTGTCTTCAACTCTGGCATCCTTGCGACCGGGGCCAGGTCCGGAGCGCGCTACAATTACGCTCCCGCTACCGCAGAAGCGATGGAACGGGTCAGGGTGATCGAATCCGTCTGTGCTGATCACAACGTGGCTTTACCGTCGGCCGCGCTCCAGTTCCCGCTCGGCCATCCTGCGGTTGCCTCTGTCATTCCGGGCGCCCTGTCCGCCGAGGAGATCGGCATGAACACTTCGGCGTTCCACGCTTCAATCCCCCAGGGATTC
>JAAEOR010000636.1 GCA_024222895.1 Hyphomicrobiales bacterium
CCGCACTTTCTTTCGAACGAGCCGGTTCTATAGCGACTTCGTTATCACCCCACAAACATCAGGGCCGATGGAGAACCCTCCGGTCGATCAGGCCAGCGCGGCGATCTCCGCGCGCAGTTCCGCTATGCCAGCGCCGGATTTTGCCGATGTGAGCAGAACGCCGGGATAGGCGGCCGGGCGGCGGAGGATGGCCGCAGTGGTCCCGTCCACGATTTCGGCAAGCGCCGCCGCTTTGGGCTGATCGCATTTGGTCAGCACGATCTGGTAGGAAACCGCCGCCTTGTCGAAGAGGTCCAGAGCCTCGCTGTCACTCGGCTTGAGGCCGTGGCGGCTGTCGACGAGAAGATAGACCCGACGCAGATCGGCCCGGCCGCGTAGATAGTCGAACGACAAACGGGTCCAGCCGGCGATATCCCGTTTCGACGCACGGGCATAACCGTATCCGGGCATGTCGACGATCGTGATTCCGGCATCTGCCGTAAACAGGTTGAGTTCCCTCGTCCGACCCGGCGTGTTGGAGGTTCGAGCCAGAGCCTTGCGGCCGGTTAGAGCGTTGATGAGCGACGACTTGCCGACATTGGAGCGCCCGGCGAAGGCGATCTCGACTTCCGCCGGTGGCGGCAAGCCATCCGGCGAAGCGACACTCATCACAAATCGCCAGGGACGCGCAAAGAACAACCGCCCCGCCTCGAGCCGCGCCGCGGTTTCGGCCGCGGTATCCGGTGAGTCAGGCGGCACGGCTGCCTGAACTAACCCTTGGCTGCCGCCGGCCGGCTTGGCTTCGACCGCCCGGTCGATTTGCGGCGCTTGGCGGCAGGCTTTCGCGACCGCGTCGGCTGCTTCTTCTTCGGGGCCGGCTTTGACTTCGCGGCAGCAGCCTTGGCGGGCTGCTCTTCTTTCGATCCCTCGGTCTTCTTGGCCTCGGCTTCCGATGCGGCCTCACCCTTCTCGCTGTCCGCCTCGGCGCTCTTGCTGTCGGTCGATGGCTTGTCTTCAGCGGGCTTGGCCTTGCTCGCCGCCGGCTTTGCAGGATCGGGCTGAGGGGGCGGTTTCACTAACCCCAGCGATTCCCGGA
>JAAEOR010000637.1 GCA_024222895.1 Hyphomicrobiales bacterium
GACGACCTGATCGTCGGAGCGCCCTATGGCGACGACGGCGGCAGCTTGGCCGGCGAGGCCTATGTTGTGTTCGGGTCGGGGTCGGGGTTCGGGTCGGATGTCGGCGGCCGTCAGGTCATCGACCTGACCAGCCTCTCGGCTGCCGAGGGCTTCATCATCCAGGGCGATGCGGGTGGCGACGAGGCCGGCCGGAGCGTTTCGTCGGCGGGCGATGTCAACGGCGACGGCTTCGACGACCTGATCGTCGGCGCGCTCCTTGGCGACGACGGCGGCGGCTGGGCCGGCGAGGCCTATGTGGTGTTCGGGTCGGGGTCCGGGTTCGGGTCGGATGTCGGCGGCCGTCAGGTCATCGACCTGACCAGCCTCACGGCGGCCGAGGGCTTCATCATCCAGGGCGATGCGGGTGGCGACGAGGCCGGCTTTAGCGTTTCTTCGGCAGGGGATGTCAACGGCGACGGCTTCGACGACCTGATCGTCGGGGCGCCCCTTGGCGACGACGGCGGCGGCAATGCGGGCGAGGCCTATGTGGTGTTCGGGTCCGGGTCGGGGTTCGGATCCGATGTCGGCGGCCGCCAGGTCATCGACTTGACGACACTCGGCGCAAGCCAGGGCTTCATCATCCAGGGCGATGCGGGCAGCGACTATGCCGGCTGGAGCGTTTCGTCGGCGGGGGATGTCAACGGCGACGGCTTCGACGACCTGATCGTCGGGGCGCGAGCTCGGAAGAGCGGCGGGTAGGGCAAGGGCGTGGCTCTCGGTGGGCGCCGGACCGGTAAAAAAAACAGGTCGGATGTGGGCGGCCGTCAGGTCATCGACCTGACCAGCCTCGCCGCGGCCGAGTGCTTCATCATCCAGGCTGATGCGAGCACCGACCATGCCGGCTGGAGCGTATCTTCGGCTGGCGATGTCAACGGCGACGGGTTCGACGACCTGATCGTCGGGGCACCCAGAGGCGATGAC
>JAAEOR010000638.1 GCA_024222895.1 Hyphomicrobiales bacterium
GAAGGAAGGTCTGTCCGCCGGCCAGGTTGGCCAGCGTCCGTTCGAGATGGGCTACAAGGTCATCTACGCCATCAAGCAGATCGCCGAGGGCGGCGACGCACCTGCCGACCCGACCTACACGGGTCTCGACGTTTGCACGCCTGACAACGTCGAAACCTGCATCGGCGGATAAGTCCCGTCTTCTGCATCGAAGAGCAGGCGGGCGGGGATACCATCCCCGCCCGTTTTGCATCAGGCGACCGTGATGACGGAAACCACCGGAACCGAACCCCCGCGTGACTTCGACGGCCTCAAGGCGCTGTTGATCGCCCGACGGGAGTCGCTGCCCAAGCGACTGGTTCAAGTCGCTTCCTTTGCCTTGGAGAACCCCGACGAAATTGCTTTTGGCACGGTCGCCAGTGTGGCTGGACTGGCAGCGGTCCAGCCGTCAACCTTGATCCGTTTTGCGCAGACGCTGGGCTACGCCGGATTCACCGACCTGCAGCAGGTTTTCCGCGCCCAGCTCAAGTCTCATTGGCCGGACTATCGGGAACGTCTTGCACGGCTGGATGCCCGGGCTGCCGATGCCGGCGGAACCGGAGAACTACTGGACGGCTTTGTCGAAACCGGAATCGCCTCCATGGAGCGGTTGCGGAACACGGTGGCGCCTGCGGACATCGACCGCGCGGCAACAATCCTGGCCGAAGCCGACACTGTCTATCTGCTCGGCCTGCGTCGGGCTTTTCCCGTCGCTTCGTACCTCGCCTATGCGCTGAGCAAGCTCGGCTTTCGCGCCGTGCTGATCGATCAGGTCGCCGGCTTGGGTCCGGAGCAATTCGCGGGCGCCGCCAAACGCGACGCGCTGGTGGCCATAAGCTTCACACCCTACACGCCGCTGACCGTCGATCTATGCGCCGGTGCCGCAGCGCGGGCCGTACCAATCGTGGCGATTACCGACAGCCCGTTTTCGCCGCTGTCACCCGATGCAACCGTTCAGCTGGAAGTCGTCGAGGCGGATCACGCCGGTTTTCGTTCGCTGTCGGCAACGTTGTCGCTGGCCATGGCACTGGCAGTCGCATCAGGCGCCCGGCGCGGTGAAGACGGGACGGACGCGGTGTAGTTCTGTTCTTGATGATGCCAATCGCAGCGGTATAACCATCGGCAACGATCGGCACTCAGGAAAACGAAATGACGATCCGGATCAGTCGCGCCGCGATAGCGGCCTTCTTTACAATCGCGTTTGGACCGCTGGCGCAAGCCTCGGAGCCCATCGAAATCATCGCGCCGTTTAATCTGACCGGTGCCGCGTCGGTTCTGGACGCAGCCAGCTATAACGGCGCCGCGTTGGCCGTGGACCTGATCAATCAACAAGGCGGCATCGACGGCCGGCACGTCGTCCTCGTTGCCGTCGACACGGAAACCGACGAGAGCGTTATCAGTTCGAGGATCGGCGAAGCCTTGTCGGCCCACCCGGGCGCAATCGCCGGAATTGGATACAGCTATTCAACCGAAGCGCTGGATGCCGGAAAACTCTTTCAGGCGGCCGGATTGCCTTTCATCTCCCCCGGAGCCACCGACCCCGCCGTGCCGGCGGAGGTAGGCGACATGATGTTTTATGCCGCTTATGGCGACGACGCCCA
>JAAEOR010000639.1 GCA_024222895.1 Hyphomicrobiales bacterium
ACGCATTTGACTGGCAATAGTAGCGATATCGATCAGGCAGCCTGACGTGCTTCCTCAGGCGGCGGCATGGCCCCGGTCATGATGGCGACGGCGTCGGACATTGAATAGTCGCGCGGGCTGATCACCGCGATCCGCCGTCCGAGTCGATGAATATGGATCCGATCGGCGACCTCGAAGACATGGGGCATGTTGTGACTAATCAGAATGATCGGCAGGCCGCGCTTCTTCACGTCGAGCATCAATTCCAGGACGCGGCGCGATTCCTTGACGCCGAGCGCGGCGGTCGGCTCGTCCATGATGATGACCTTGCTGCCGAAAGCCGCCGCCCGCGCCACCGCCACACCCTGACGCTGGCCGCCCGACAAGGTCTCTACTTGTTGCTTGATGTTCTGGATGGTCAGGAGGCCCAGTCCACTGAGCTGCTCACGCGCCTGCTTCTGCATGCTCGATCGGTCCAGAAGCCGGAACCACCGACCCATGGGGCCGTCTTTCCGCTGCTCGCGACCTAGGAACATGTTGTCGGCGATCGAGAGCGCAGGCGCCAAAGCCAAGTCCTGATAGACGGTCTCGATACCGGCTTCGCGCGCCTCGAGTGGTGTTCGAAAATCAACGGGCTTGCCGTCCATCATCACCTGCCCCGCATCCGCGACGATCGCACCGGCGAGCACCTTGATCAAGGTCGACTTGCCGGCGCCGTTGTCGCCGATGACGCCGAGGATCTCGTTCGGCAGCAAGTCGAAATCCGCATGATCCAGAGCGGTGACGCGGCCATAGCGCTTGACCAGGCCACGGGCCTGCAGGATCGGCTGGGCGGTATCGGCGCTCATACCGAAATCCTCCGGATCCACTGATCGCTGGCGACCGCGACAATAATCAGCACGCCGACGGCGAACTCCTGCCACAGGGCATCAAGCCCCGCCAGCGCGAGCCCGCTTCGGAACACGCCCACGATCAGTGCACCGATCAACGTGCCGACGATCGAACCGCGGCCACCGAACAGACTCGTGCCGCCGATCACCACGGCGGTAATCGAGTCGAGATTGGCGTTGAAGCCGCTGTTCGGGCTGACGGCACCGATTCGGCCAATGAGAATCCATGCTGCCAAGGCGCAGATCAGCCCGGCGATCACGTAGACAGCGACCAATGTACGATTGGTATTGATGCCGGAGAGTCGGGCAGCATCCGGATCGTCACCAATCGCATAGATGTGACGGCCGAAGGCGGTGCGATTGAGCATGTACCAGACCAGTGCCGCCAGCGCGAGCATCAGGATCGAGCCGTAGGTCAGCCGCGCCTCGCCGATGGGGATTGCGGTCCCCATCCATTGCAGAAACGAGGCAACCGCCTCGACATCCTGCTGACGCAGGGATTGGCTCTTGGAATAAAACAGGACCAACGCGCCGAAGATGCTCCAGGTACCGAGGGTTACGATGAACGGCGGCAGTTTCAGCCGCGTCACCAGCGCACCATTGAGGTAGCCGCAAGCCATGCCGGCCATCAGGCCAATCGGGAACGACAGAAAGACCGGCACGCCGCTGACCACGGCAAGGCGCCCCATCACGATCGACGACAGGATCATGATGGCACCGACCGACAGGTCGATACCGGCCGTCAGGATGATCAGGGTCTGGGCAATACCCAGCGTGCCGATGATCGTCACCTGTTGCAGAACCAGCGACATGTTGAAGGGCGTGAAGAACCGCTCGCCGACGATCAGCGAGAAAACCCCGATCGTGACGATCAGAACGATGAAAGGGACTGCCGTCGGATAGGCGTGGAGAAAGTGGTGCAGACGACGAACAATCGACTTGTCGTCTTCATCGAATACAGCCACGTCCGCGTCGCCCGCGGGTAGGACATTCTCGAAATCGTCGCCAGTTTTCGCCGGCTGTGCAGCATCTGTTGGCTGGTTCATGGATCAGTGGCGCTTGAACATGGAGGACTTCAAGAACGGAAAATAACGACTGAGGGGAGGCCGGATCTGCGATCCGCCCTCCCCAGATGCCCGGGAGTTTAAGCCCGCGTAGCCCTAGAGGGCGTTAGCCCCAGCACTTCGTCAGCCCCTCAGCCGACGTCTCGGAGGGTACGCCATCAACCGGATTGTCAGTGATCAGAGAAACACCGGTGTCAAAGAAATTCAGACCCGGGGTCGGCTCCGGCACCTTGCCGCTCTTGGCAAACTCGGCAACCGCTTCAACCCCAAGGGCCGCCATCAACAGCGGGAACTGCATCGAAGTGGCGCCAATGACGCCGGCCTTGACGTTTTCTACGCCGGGGCAACCGCCGTCGACCGAAGTCATGAGCACCGAGCCGTCATCCTTGCCGACCGCCTTGAGCGCTTCCCAAGCACCTGCCGCCGTCGGCTCGTTGATCGTGTAAACGACGTTGATGTCAGGGCATTTCTGGAGAAGGGTCTCCATGCCGGTCCGGCCGCCATCCTCGGCGCCCTGTCCCCACTGGTGACCGCAGATTCGCGGATCGTCCTCGTCGAGGTAGCGAGCT
>JAAEOR010000640.1 GCA_024222895.1 Hyphomicrobiales bacterium
ATACCCGTTTGGATCGCTCCAACACGATTGAGCGTGGCTCGAAATCTTCCGAGTGGCAAGCGGCTCATGTTCAGGCGCCTCGACCAAATGGGGTTTCATTCCATCGGATTTGACGGATTCCCGTTATTGCCGTTTCTTCGTTCACGGAGGAGCCCGATGCCATGGGCCGGCAGCTTGATGGCAAGCATTCGAAGAAGTCACAAAACGTCACGGGTACGGCGTAGTCCGCCGCCTCAACAAGTTCAGAACTTGCTTTCCCTATTTGATACCGCAAAAACGACTTTGTCTTGGTTTGCAGCAGCGCTTCGAAGAGGGGGAAAAAATCCAAATCCGACGTGATTATGGTCGCCTCATCAATATTGTTTCGAACAGCGTGCATCAAACACTCGATCGCAAGTAAGACATCCACGCCTTTTTGCTGTCGCTTCGGCCCTCGTCGGGTCAACGCTAGGCGTACACTGAAGTTCTGGGTTAATGCAATCTGCCTAAATTCCTCTGCTTTTCTTTCAAGTTCCAAGTCAAACTCAACGTCTTTTTGGTCATTCTTTTTCTCTGGGAAGGCTTATCCCGTTGCGTCCGGTGAAATCAACATCTTGTAGGTGATGGGTTTGGCCCGCGTGGCGATCCCGAGTAGGGATTTGAAGGCGGCGTGACGGGTTCGGCGGCGATTGAAGCGGAAGACGAACTCGTCGAGATAGGATTGCAAGTGCTTCGGACGCAGGCCGTGATAGACGCCAAGAGCCCAGGTCTTGAGATTGGAGAAGACCCTGTGCACCCAGGGCAAGACGACATGGGCGGCCATGACGCCGATGACATGACGATCGTGAGTGACGCCGGGGGCACCGGCATAGGCGCTCCATCCGTCGGTCTTGGCCACGGCGCCCGGGGCGGCGGCGGTTGCGATGAAGCCGTGCAGGCTGTCGGCCGAATAGTCGCGGACATGGGCGAGACGAATGCGCCGCGGCCCCGGGCCGACAACTTCGACGGCACCGGCGATCAGCAGCTTGCCCTGGTGGCTGCGACCGGAGCCGCCGGCGGGCGGATCGCTCCGGGTCCGGTGGTTGATTGCGGTCTCATCGATTTCGATCAAGCCGGTCAAGGGGTTGCGCTCGGGATCGACCATCGCGCTCCGCAGCTTGGCACACAACAGCCAGGCCGACTTGTAGGAGCCGAGCCCGAGTTGCCGCTGCAATTGCAGGGCCGAGATGCCGTTGGAATGGGTCGCCATCAGATAGGCCGCCCAGAACCAGATATGGAGCGCCAATTTGCTGCCGTGCATCACGGTGCCGGCACGCAACGAGGTCTGTCTGGCGCAGCGGGCGCATTCGTACGTCCAGGCCTTGGCCGCCAAGGCCCAACCCCGGTCATGGCCGCAAGCGGGGCAGCGGAAGCCTTCCGGCCAGCGCACTTCCATCAGGTATTCGGCGCAGGCGCGGTCATCGGCAAAGCGGCGTTGAAAGGCAATCAGCGACTGCGGGTAGTCGGGCATGGGGGCTTCCTCCCTGAGCATATGTTCTTGTTATGTTCTACTCCCTCGCCAGCCTCTTGTCATCAAGATATTGTGTCACCTGATCCTTCGGGATAAGCCTTCTCCGTTATATTCAATCTTATAGAACGCATAGTCCTTACCAAAAATTTTTTGTGTTACGTTAAATGTATCACCACTATTCAGC
>JAAEOR010000641.1 GCA_024222895.1 Hyphomicrobiales bacterium
CGTCATATTGCTTGATACGACCATCTGGGGCGGCCTGCGCCAGGCCCACAAGGCCGGGACGGTGCTTGAGAGTTTCCAGTTTTCAGTGGCGGTTCATTCATCCGGCGAACTGGGTATCCAGCTGGCCTCCATGCTCCATCTTGGAGTCACGCTGCCCAATCTGAGCTTTGCCGCCGATGCCCACTATCATCACGTGACCGACGACATCATCAAGGGTGGCAAGTTCACCTACAAGAACGGCGCCATCAAGCTGCCGGATGGTCCGGGCCTTGGCATCGAGATCGATCGGGACAAGGTTTCCCAATACGCCGAGTATTTCAAGGAAGTCGGTGGCTACACCTACGACCGCGACCCCGGCCGCCCGGATTGGTACAACATCGTGCCGGAGCGGAACTTCGCCGATCCGGCACTCAAGGCCATTCCGCCAACCGGTTGGCAGTCCTGATCATGGCGAGCGTCACCGTTACGGATCTGGTCAAGGTTTATGGGCGCGACATCGCGGTGCGCGGGATCAACTTCGAGATCCCTGACAAGAGCCTCGTCGTCTTCGTTGGGCCATCCGGGTGCGGCAAATCCACGACCCTGCGCATGATCGCCGGCCTTGAAAGCATCTCGCATGGCGAGTTGCGGCTCGACGGTCAGTTGGTGAACAACGTGCCCTCCCGCGACCGCGGCGTCGCGATGGTCTTCCAGTCCTATGCGCTCTACCCGCACATGTCGGTGCGCCAGAATCTGGAGTTCTCGCTCAAGCTCGAAAAACTGCCGCGTTCGGAGATCGAGGCCCGGGTGTCCCACGCCGTCTCGGTCCTGCAGATCGGCGACTATCTGGACCGCAAGCCGTCCCAGCTCTCCGGCGGACAGCGTCAGCGGGTGGCCATGGGCCGGGCGATCTGCCGCGAACCCAAGGTTTTCCTGTTCGATGAACCGCTTTCCAATCTCGATGCCAAGCTGCGCAACCACATGCGCGCCGAAATCAAGCGCCTTCAGCGCCGGCTTCAGGTCACGACCATCTATGTGACGCACGACCAGATCGAGGCGATGACGCTGGCCGATATCATCGTGGTGATGCGGAACGGCATTATCGAACAGACCGGCTCGCCGCTCGAAGTCTTCGAGCGGCCTGCCAACAAGTTCGTCGCGGGCTTCATCGGATCGCCGCAGATGAACTTCTTTGACGGGACCGTCGAGATCGCTGACGGTACACGCTATTTCACCAACCCGCATATGCGGGTTCCGATCGACGACGAACGGTTCGGTGACGGCTTGGCGCAGGGCAAGGCAATCACCGCCGGATTTCGACCCGAAGACATCGTTCCGCATGGGCATGGGGTCGAACCCAAAAGCGCGGTCGAAGTTCGCACCAAGGTCGATATCACCGAGATGCTCGGCAACGAAACGCTGCTGTTTTCGGCTCTCGGCGACCGCGAGTTCATCAGCCGGATGCAGCAGCCACGGATGATCGATCCGGGTGAAACCATGGCTTTCGATTTCAACGTCGAGCGTATGCATCTGTTCGACGTTGAGACAGGCAGTTCAATTCGGGCGGCCTAATTCAACCAAGGAGGACAATCATGAGTCGGAAATTGCGTCTAACAGGTCTGGCAGCCGCCGGAGCGATGATGCTGGGCATCGGCGCTGCCGTTGCGGACGACGTCCAGATCGTTCACGACAAGGGCTTCTGGTCCGAAGCGCTGCAGAAGGTCGCGGACGCGGCGACCGAAGCGACCGGCAACAAGTTCGTCGAAGCGGCCTACGCCAATCCGGAGCAGTACAAGGCCTTCATTCAGTCATCGGTGGCCAGCGGCGACATGCCCGACATGTTCACCTGGTGGACCGGCGGCGTTTACGAGGAGCTGATTGCCTCCGGCGCCGTGGGCGAGCTGGACGGTGTGTGGGAGGACCTCATCGCCAGCGGTGATTTCTCCGAGAGCACCCGCGATTTCTACAAGGTCGGCGATCATATCTATGGTGTACCGCTGCACCTTTCGCGCTGGATCGCGCTTTATAACAAGGCACAGTTCGCGGAGGCCGGCGTCGAAGAACCCAAGACGTGGGACGATTTGATCGCCGCCGCTGACAAGCTGAAAGCGGCCGGGTTCACGCCTTTCCATGCGACGACCCAGGACGGCTGGCGCGGATTCATCTGGTTCCAGGAGATCATGATCCGTACCGATCCGGATGCCTATAACGGGCTCCACACCGGCGAGGTCGCCTATGACAGCGATGCGGTGCGCAAGGCCTTCGAAATCTGGGTCGACTGGTATGAGAAGGGATATTTCACCGATCCACGGTCGAACGAAGAGATCGAGGATTTCGCCCGCGGCAATGGCGCAATCTACCTGATCGGCGACTGGGCCATCGGTGCGGTCGAGGCGGCCGGCATGAAGGCCGGCGACGACTTCGGCGCGTTCATCATGCCGAACATGGATCCCAACCTGCCGTCGTCGGTGATTGTCGAAGGCGGTCCGATCATGTTGTCGAAAGCCGGTGTGGAGAAGCCAGAGGTCGTCGAGGCACTGAAATACTTCCTTTCAGTCGACGGTGCGAATGTCTGGGCCGACGCCTCCGGAAACTCGCTAGGCAATAACAACGCCAATCCGCCGAACGTTCTCGTTGCAAAGATCGGTGAGGATGTTGCCAGCATGGGCACGCTCGCGTTGCAGCGCTGGTGGGAATCGGTTCCGGCCGACCTGCAGGGTGAAATCGTCGCCGAGTTTGCCCGCTTCATGCTCGATCCGACCATGGACACGGCCGAAACCGTCATGGCCAACATCCAGGAACTGAACGGCGAATACTGGGCCGATCAGTAGCACGCAACGATGTGGCCGGCGCCTTGCCGGCCACATCCTTTTTCGCGAAAGGCCGGACATGTCTGCAGCGGAAGATCCGGAAAGCGCCGAACTGCTCGAGCGCATCGGCTGGGCGCAGATCATGGCGAATGAAAAGCGCACCGGGCGGCGCAACTTCTGGATCGCCTTTGCCTTCATGCTGCCCGCGATCCTGATGGTCGCGGTCATCCTCCACGCCCCGGTCGTCTACAACGTCTATCTCAGCTTCACGAAGTGGAAAAAGTTCACGGGCCTGGACGAGTACGCAGGCTTCGACAACTACATCAAGCTTGTCGATAACCGGTTCTTTTCCGATGCCCTCTACAACACCTCGCTCTGGGTCGGCGCCTCGATCGTATTTCCGCTCCTGTTCGGCCTTGGGCTGGCGGTGTTTCTCCGCGGTGTCGCCTTCGAGAACACCATCAAGACAATCATCTTTCTGCCAAGGATCCTGGCTCCGACTGCGGTCGGCGTGATCTGGTTTTACGTTTACGCCCCGAGCGGGGTGGTGAATCGTTTCCTGTCATTCTTCAGCGGCGGTGAGGTTGACATCGGCTGGCTCTACCAGGCGGAAACCATAACGCCGGCGATCATCGTGACGTTTGTCTGGCAGACAGTCGGACTCGTCATGGTTCTGATCCTGCTCGGATTGGCCGCGATTCCGAAAGACCCGCTCGAGGCGGCGCGCATTGACGGTGCGTCCAACACCCAGATCTTCGCGCACATCATCCTGCCGCTCCTGCTGCCGACCCTGCTGGTGGTCACCATCCTGTCGGTGCTGGCGGGCTTCACCGTCTTCGATCTTCTGTGGGTGATGGGCGTCAGTTTCCCCGACCAGCGAACCCTGTCGCTGGCGGTGTTCATGTATTTCGAGGCCTTCGGAAAGGGCTCGTGGGCCTTTGGGTCGGCGATCGCCGTGGTCATTGGCATCGTCGCACTCAGCGTCACCTGGGTGCAGGCCTATCTTCAGACCAGAGCCGACAGGTTGACAAAATGAGCGTGGCAGAAACCACGCCGGCAACGGCCGGCCATATCGACTTCGATGCGATCATCGCAAGGCAGCAATCCCGGACCCGGGAACGCAGGGGCTGGTTGAAACCGATTGTCGCCCTGCTCATCAGCGCGATATGGGTGGTGCCGTTCTATTACCTGGTGATTTCGATTTTCAAGACGACGGAAGAGTATTCGCAGAACCATCCGCTGTCGCTTCCCTCGCAGTTGGCTCCCGTAATCGACAACGCCGCCACGGCATGGCTGCAGGCCAAGATGGCCGCCGGCCTGATGAACTCGACGATCTACGGTATCGTCGGCGGGGGTTTGGCCGTCTTCATCGCAGCCCTCGCGGCGTTCGGTTTGTCCCGGATCGACTTCAGCCGCAAGAACCTGTGGTTCATGCTGATTTTCGCGGGTACGATCTTTCCCTTCCAGATGTACCTGATTCCGCTGTTCTTCGGTTACCAGAAGCTCGGGATCCTCAATACGCATTTCGGTATGGCGCTGTTCTACACCGCCATCTGCATTCCCTTTCCGACGCTGGTTCTCCGCAATTACATGAACGGGATTTCCCGCGAGATGGACGAGGCCGCCCGCATGGACGGGGCCAATGAACTGAAGGTGTTCTGGCACATCGTCCTGCCCAATTGCTGGGGGCCGATGGCGGCAACTTTCCTGCTCCAGTTCACCTGGATCTGGAACGACCTGCTGTTTTCGACGGTGCTCGGCAATCGCACGGAAGTCCGCTCGATCATGAGTGCGCTGCAGGTCTTCCAGGGCAGCTATTCGTCGACTGGACCGAACGTCGTGCTGACCGCAACCGTTATCGCCAGCGCGCCCTCGGTCATCCTCTTCTTCTTGCTACGCCGGCATTTCATGGAAGGAATGCGGGTTTCCGGCGTCTAGGTTTGATTGGAATTTGGCGGTGGCCGTCATGAGCAATGATCTCGGCAGGGGTAAGTCGTCGCTCACTGATCGCATTCATGATCTCTTGCGCGACCAGATCGTTTCCTTCGAGCTCAAACCGTTTCACGCCATCTCGGACAAGAAACTTGCCGAGAAGATCGGGGTCAGCCGGACGCCGGTGCGCGAGGCACTGGCGCGCCTGGCCGCGCGGGGGCTGGTCGATATCTATCCGCAGCGGGGCACGGTCGTGTCGCCCTTGCGGCGGATCGATCTGGAGCGCTCGCAGTTCGTTCGGGAGGCCCTTGAAGTGGGTCTCGTGCAGCGCGTGGCGGCGCTCGACGGACGCTTCGAGTTGACCCGGAAGCTGCGGGCCGAAGTCGCCCTGCAGGAGACGTTTGCCGAACTCGGCGACGATCACCGTTTCTACACCTCCGACGAGGACTTCCACCGGTTGATAGCGACCTATGCAGGGTTGCCCGGCATCTGGGAGGATATCGGCCCATCGAAGATCCACATGGATCGCTGCCGCCACCTGACGCTGGCGACGGTGGAAAAGGACGTCCGCATCATTACCGACCAGCACAATGCGATCATCGATGCGATCGAACGCGGCGATCCTGACACGGCGGCGGAGGCCATGCGCGCACATCTGCGCCGCGTGCTGCAATTCGTCGATCAGTTGATGGAGATCCACCCCGAATATTTCGAGGGAACCGGGGCAGCAACACTGGCGGTGAAGCTCGAATCGGCGGCCGCCGCGACGAACTGATTTGGGGAAGAAGGCATGCAGACCATCGAGACGATCTATCTGATCAACAAGTCGCACACCGATATCGGCTTCACCGACTATCAGGACATCTGTTTCCGCCAGCATGCCGAGTTCATCGATCAGGCGCTTGACCTCATTGAGGAAACCCGGGACTACCCGAAGGAGGCGCGCTTTCGCTGGGTGTGCGAAGCGACCGGGCCGCTGATGCGCTATCTGAATGGCGCGTCCGATGCCACGCTGGAGCGTTTTCGCCATTGGCACGACCAGGGTGCCATGGAAGTGACGGCGATGATGTACCCGCACTTCACCCAGGCATTCACCATTGAGCAGATGGCCCGAAGTCTCTATCCGGTTCGCGATCTGCGGGACAAATACGGCTTGAAGGTCGAGACCGCCGATCAGTCCGACGTGACCGGTGTTGCGTGGATCTTCGCCGATCTCCTTCCGGCCATTGGCGTCGATTTTCTGACCATGTCGATCAACGAACACCGGGCCATGGCGCCCCAGCCCCGTCCTGGCGCGTTTTGGTGGGAGGGGCCGTCCGGCGGGCGGGTTCTGGTGTGGAACGGCTATCATTACCTGTTCTCCCGCAGTGTCGTGCGCATCGGCGACTGGCGTTTCGTCGACCGGTTTCTTCCCGGTGCGATCAAGAAGCTGGAGGAGAACCCCACCTACCCGTTCAATTTCCTTTTTGCCGAATCGACCCATCCGACGCGGGTCGACAACGGTCCGCCGGACAAGCGCATGTGCGACTTCGTCGAAAAATGGAATGCCGAGGGTCGCACGCCGAAAATCGAGATGGTGACGGCCCGCGACTGGCGCCGGATCCTGCGCGACAATCTCCCCGAGAACACCCCGGTTCTTCGTGGTGACTGGACCGATTGGTGGGTCAATGGCTATGCATCAAGTGCCTTCGAATACGGCGTCAACCGCGCCTCGCATGAACTGCTGGCAAGCAGCGAAACGCTGGAAGCCTGGCTGCGGACGCTCGGCAAGGATACGCTTACATCGGAGCGCGCCGCCTACATCCATGAGCAGGTGATTCTTGGCGATGAACTGGCCTGGGGCGCCTACTCCGCGCAGGCAGCGCCGGGCTCCCTGTTCTCGCGGTCCCACTGGAACAAGAAGGCCAACGCCATCTACACCGGCGCCATGGAGACCCATGACGTGCTGGCACGGGCGGCGGTCGGCCTGGCGAACACCGTGTCGGATCGCGGCCCCGAGGGCGTGTTCAACCTGACCGACCTGACCCCGGAGGAGGCCTATCCGGAGTCGGGCAGCGACGAGATCATGGTGATCAATCCTCTCCCGTGGAGCCGCGACGTAATCGTCGAGGAGCCCGAGATCCGGGGAAATACGGCACCGGACGGCATGCTCGACATGTTTTTTCCCAAGGGTGTGCCATGGGGTGGAGAGCGTCCCATCACGCCGGTCCGGCGGGTCGAAGGCCACGTACCGGGTTTCGGCTACGCCTTCCTGCCGGTCAATGCCGAGCCGGAGGCTGGCGATATCAAGGTCGGTCCGGGTACGATCGAAAACGCCCATTATCGCATCGTCGTCGACGAGACCACCGGCGC